>JALYPE010000790.1 GCA_030856525.1 Pseudomonadota bacterium
GCCTTGGGCGTATTGGCGGCGCTCCTCGGAGCAAATTTGCAGGCACTGTTGCAGAATCCGTGGCTGCTCGGCACGTTCGCCGTCGTGTTTGTGCTGCTGGCGTTGCCGATGTTCGGCTTCTTCGAGCTGCAATTGCCGGTGGCTGTGCGTGATCGACTGGAAAATGTCTCGCGCGGGCAGCGCGGTGGCAGCCTGATCGGCGCCGGCGTTTTGGGTGCCGTGTCCGGTTTGCTGGTTGGACCGTGCATGACTGCACCGCTGGCAGGCGCGCTGCTGTACATCGCGCAAAGTGGCAACGCGTTGCACGGTGGCTTGATCCTGTTAGCAATGGGCATCGGTATGGGTGTTCCGCTGCTGTTGCTGGTAACCGTTGGCAATCGTTTCCTGCCCAAACCCGGCGCCTGGATGAACCTGCTCAAAGGCGTGTTCGGTTTTCTGTTCCTGGCCACCGCGCTGTTGATGGTGCGTCCGCTGCTGGACGATTCGCTGTGGATTGGCTTGTGCGGTGCCTTGCTGGTAATTGCCGCTTACAGCGCCTGGAAGCAGTCGCAAGGGTTCGGTCGCGTTGCCCATCTGTTTGGTGCCAGTGCTTTGCTGATGGGGTTGTGGGGCAGCTTGCTGATGATCGGCGCGGCGGGTGGCAGTGGAGAACTGTTCAAGCCACTGCAGGTGTTCAACGCCTCGAACGCGAGCCCGCTCACCCGTCCGGTCGGTCATGACGCCTTCACCACGATCAAGGATCCGGCAGCGCTGCAAAGGGAACTGGACGCCGCACGGGCGCAAGGTCAGTGGGTGCTGCTGGACTACTACGCCGACTGGTGCGTCTCGTGCAAGGTCATGGAAAAGCAGGTGTTCGGCAAACCCGAAGTCCTCGACGCGCTGAGTGAGGTGCGCTTGCTACGCCTCGACGTAACCGCCGACAATGCCGCCAGCCGTGAATTGCTCAGCCGCTATAAAGTGCCGGGGCCGCCGAGCTTTCTGTGGATTGGCGGCGACGGTGAAGAACGACGCAGCCAGCGCATCACCGGCCAGGTCGATGCCGAAACGTTCCTGCAACGCTGGACCACCACCCGAGACGCCCGTTAATGCTGACTTTTACCCTCGGCACCTTCGCCATCGCGCTCAACCATTTGCTGCTGATCAGTGCACTGGCACTGGCGACTTTTGTCGGCTGGCGATCGGCTAAACGCGGTGGCGAAAATCCCGAGTCGACGCTGTTCAGTCTTTTTTTGTTTGGCATGCTGGCGGCACGGATCAGTTTTGTGGCCATGTACTGGACACATTACCGTGATGATCCGTGGCAGATGATCGACGTGCGCGACGGCGGTTTTCTCGCCTGGCCTGGAGTGATTGCGCTGCTGCTCGGCGCCGTATATCGCGGCTGGCGTCGCCCGAACTTGCGTCGTCCATTGGGCGTCGGCGTGGCCAGCGGCCTCGCCTTCTGGTTGCTGGCGACCTTTTCTCTGACGATCTACGAACAAGGCACACGCCTGCCGGAAATCACCCTGCGCAATGCCGCCGGTGAAACCGTGCAATTGGCGGATTACAAGGGCGGGCCGCTGGTCATCAACCTCTGGGCGACCTGGTGTCCGCCCTGTCGGCGGGAGATGCCCGTGCTGGAAAACGCACAGATGCAGCGCCCGGACCTGACCTTTCTGTTCGTCAATCAGGCGGAAAGCATGCAAAGCGTCGCCACCTATCTCGAAACCCAAGGCCTGAGCCTGAGCAACGTGTTGTTCGACGGCAGTGGTCGCCTCGGCGAGGCCGTGGGTTCCATGGCATTGCCGACTACGCTGTTCTATAACCCCGACGGTCGACTATTGGGCAGCCATCTGGGCGAGTTGTCGGAAGCCAGTCTGGCGCGCGCACTGGAAAACTTCGACAGCCTCCCTTCCGCCACACCGGCCACCCCTTCAAGGAAATTGCCATGCCCCGCTTCCGCCACCTGCTGACGCTGACCCTGAGCGCCGCGATTCTCCATCTGCCATCGCTGCAGGCCGCCGAAGAACTGCCTGAGGCGATCAAGAAAATCGAAGCCAAGGGCGCCAAAATCGTCGGCCAGTTCGACGCCCCTGACGGGTTGCGCGGTTATGCCGCGCAGTACCAGAACCGTGGCATGGCGCTGTACCTGACGCCGGACGGCAAACACGTATTGCTGGGCAATCTGTATGACGCCGAGGGCAACGACCTGAGCAGCGAACCGTTGCAGAAACTGGTCTACGCACCGATGTCGAAAGAAGTCTGGGGCAAGATGGACGCCAGCAGCTGGATCGCCGATGGCAGCAAGGACGCCCCGCGCATCGTTTACATGTTCAGCGATCCGAACTGCCCTTACTGCAACATGTTCTGGGAGCAGGCCCGGCCGTGGGTGAAGGCGGGCAAAGTGCAGTTGCGGCACATCATGGTCGGTATCATTCGCGAGGACAGCCCGGGCAAATCGGCTGCGTTGCTCGCCGCCACGGATCCGCAGAAAGCCCTGCAAGACCACGAAGGCGCCGGCAAGGCCAGTAAGTTGAAAGCGCTGAAAGAAGTGCCACCGGCGATTCAGGCAAAACTGGCGGCGAACATGCAGTTGATGGAAGAGCTGGAATTGTCAGCCACCCCGGCGATTTTCTACATGGACGACAAGGGCGAGTTGCAGCAACAACAAGGCGCACCGTCGCCGGACAAGCTGGTGAAGATTCTGGGGCCGAAGTAGTTTCCCTAAGAGATTGAGAGACCTCACCGGCCCTTCATGGGCCGGATCGGCTGATCAATTCTTCTACGGGCAAGCAAGTTACCCGCCCATCAAAGCCCCTCCAGCGCCGCCATCAAATCATTCAGACGATCGACTTTCTCCTCGGTCATATCGCTTGCCGCCAGTCCGTTGATGTACTCCGCCAGTTCCGCCACTGGGCTGCATTCGAACATCGCCCGCAGCGGTACGTCGCGCTGCAGGGTTTTCTGCACTCGCGAGGCAATCTGCGTAGCCAGCAAGGAATGGCCGCCGAGCTCGAAGAAGTTGTCCTGCACTCCCACCTTCTCGACCTTCAACACCTGTGCCCAGATGTCCGCCAGCGTCTGTTCCAGTTCATTGCACGGCGCCTGGTAATCCTGACTGTGCAACTGACCGATCTCTAGCGTCGGCAGCCTTTTGCGATCCAGCTTGCCATTGGCGTTCAGCGGCATCCGTTCCAGCCACAACCAATGCAGCGGCACCATGTATTCCGGCAACTCGGCGCGCAGCCGCTGCTTGATGCGCTCCAGACATTCACCCGGATTCAGCGCCGACTTCGTCGCCACCAGATAACCCACCAAATGCTTGCCGTTAACGCCCTCCTGCACACCCACTGCAGCCTCGCGTACCTCTGGCTGCTCGTGCAGACGCGCTTCGATTTCGCCCAGCTCGATGCGGTAGCCACGAATTTTCACTTGATGGTCGATCCGGCCGACGTATTCCAGTACGCCGTCGTTGCGCCGCCGCGCCAGGTCGCCGCTGCGGTACAAACGATCACCCGGCGCGCCGAATGGATTCGGCACAAACACTTGCGCGGTGCGCATCGGATCGCTGACATAACCCCGGCCGACGCCCGTACCGGCGACGCATAACTCGCCCACTGCGCCCAGCGGCACCAGGTCCAGCGCGCCATCGAGCAGGTACACACGGTTATTGTCAGTCGGCGTGCCGATCGGCAGATAACTGCCCCGCGTGGACGCCAGGTCGACGCGGAAGAACGCCACGTCGTCGGAACATTCTGCCGGGCCATAGGCGTTCACCAGTCCGATATCCGGGTAGCGCAACAGCCATTGATGGGCGAGTTCCGGCGGCATCGCTTCACCGGTCGGCAGCATCCAGCGCAGACCGTCGAGGCTCATGCGTTCCTGCGCGAGCATGCCCTGAATCAACGACGGCACGCTCTCCAGCACGGTGATGCCCTGTGCCGAGACGTGTGCCAGCAAACCCTGCGGGTCGTGGGCGATGGTGTTTGGCACGATGTCGACTCGCGCGCCGAACAGCGGCGCGGCGAGGAACTGCCAGACTGAAATATCGAAGCTTTGCGACGCTGTCTGCGCGACCACATCAGTCTCACTCAGGTTGAGATACGGGACTTTGCTCAGCTGGTTATTGAGCATGCCGCGTTGCTCGACCATCACGCCTTTCGGCAAACCGGTGGAGCCCGAGGTGTAGATCACGTAAGCGAGGTTATCCGGACCGCTGTAAACGCCTGGATTATCCAGCGCAACAGAACTCGCCTGTACCGCTTCCCAGACCAGCAACTTCGGTCGATTGGCGCAGGCGAACTCGTCCAGTAACGCGACGGCCTGCTCGTGACACGCCTGGGTGCAGACCAGCAACGGCGTGCGGCTCAAGTCGATAATTCGAGCGAGACGCTGGCTTGGCAGCGCTGGGTCCAGCGGCAGATAACCCGCACCGGCCTTGAAGCTGCCGATGATCATGCCGAGCAAGTCGAGGTTACGTTCGGCAAGCAATGCCACCGGTTGATCCAGGCCGACACCGGCTGCGATCAACGCGTGGCCGAGGCGGTTGCTGCGCTGATTCAGCTCGAGATAGGTGTGTTGCTGATCGAGGCAACTCGCGGCAATCCGCTGCGGGTGCCGAGCCACTTGCGCTTCAAACAAGGCAACGTAGCTCTGTTGCAGCGGGTAATCGTGCTCGCTCTGATTGCAGCCATGGAGCAGAAATTCCTGCTCCTCGGCACCGAGCAGCGGCAGGTCCGCCATATCACCGTGGAAGCCTTCGACCAGCGCCAGTAACAAACGCTTGAACTCGGCGAGCATGCGTTCGATGGTCGATTCGTCGAAATAGCGCTGGTCATACGACAGGTGCAGGCCCAGGTCATCGCCCGGATAACACACCGCCGTCAGCGGGAAATTGGTGTGGGTGCGGCCCGAATCCGAGGTCGCATCAAGGCTTTGCGCACGGTCCAGCACCGAGACTTCCACCGGGGCGTTTTCAAACACGAACAGGCTGTCGAACAGCGGCTGGCCCTTGGGCAATTCGCTAATTTCCTGAATGCTCACCAGCGGCAGATACTCGTACTCGCGCAGCTGCATGTTGCTGTCGAGCAAACCGCTCAGCCATTTGCGGACGCTGCAGGGTTGATCGTCCTCGGGCATTTTCACCCGCAACGCAATGCTGTTGATGAACAGCCCGACGGTGCGCTGCATCTCCGGCATTTCTACCGGACGCCCGGCCACTGTGACCCCGAACAGCACGTCGCGATCACCGCTCAAGCGTCGCAACACCAAGGCCCAGGCCGCTTGCGCGAAGGTATTGATGGTCAACTGATGCGCCTGCGCCAGTTCACGCAGCTGCGCACCGTCGCGAGCATCCAGTCGGGTGTAGCGATCGCCGACCATCATGCCGCCGCTTTCACCGGCATGTTCACGCAGGAACGGTCGGTCGCTGGGAATCGGCGTAGTTCGCTCGAAGCCTTGCAGATTGCTCTTCCACCACTGGCGCGCCTCGGTCAGGCTCTGCCGCTGCAACCAGCCGATGTAGTCGCGATAGCGCGGCGGCAACGGCAATTGTGCGTTGCGGCCTTCGCCGAGCGCCCCGTAGATTTCGAAAAAATCATTCATCAGCAGCGAGCGGCACCAGGCGTCGATCAGGATGTGGTGATTGCTCATCATGAACCAGTAACGCGCCGCGCCGACCTTGATCAGGCGCAGGTGGAACGGCGCCTGATGCAACAGATCGAAACCTGCTTCACGTTCGCTTTTCAGCAGCGTTTGCAGTTTTGGCTCTTGCTCGCTTTCGAGAACGGCACTCCAGTCCAGGTACTCGATCGGCGTGCTGCCCGGTTTGTGGATCACTTGCAGCATGTCTTCGCCGACGTTCCAGCAGAATGACGCACGCAAGGCTTCGTGACGGGCGATCACCGCTTGCCAGGCTTGGGCAAAACGCTGCGGATCAAGCTCACTGTTGATGCGGTAACGGTCCTGCATGTAATAGAGGCCGGTGCCCGGTTCGAGCAAGGTGTGCAGGAGCATGCCTTCCTGCATCGGCGTCAGCGGGTAAATATCTTCGATGTTGGCCGCCGGGATCGGCAGCGCGTCGAGTTGAGGCTGGGTCAGTTTCGCCAGCGGGAAATCCGACGGCGTCAGGCCGCCGGTATCGTCCTGCAGGCAATGCTCGATAACGCTGCGCAGTTCGCCGAGGTAGGCGTTCGCCAGATCATCGATGGTCTGCGGATCGTAGCGCTCGGCGCTGAACGTCCAGCGCAGCACCAGTTCACCGCCGTAGACCTGACTGTCGACGCTCAGCTCATTGGGCAGCGGCGCCTGCGCATCGTGCGCGGCACCGACCGGCTCATCGAGCGGACGGAACAGCGCGTCGGCGCCGAAGCTCTGGTCGAACTGACCGAGGTAGTTGAAGGTGATCGGTGCAACTGGCAGCGCGGCCATGGTTTGCCGGCACGGATCGTCGGCGAGGTAACGCAGCACGCCATACCCCAAGCCCTTGTGCGGCACGGCGCGCAGTTGCTCCTTGATCGCCTTGATCGACGCGCCCTGCTCTGCCAACGGTGTCAGACGCAGCGGATAAGCGCTGGTGAACCAGCCCACGGTGCGGGTCAGGTCGATGTCGTCGAACAGGGTTTCGCGGCCATGGCCCTCGAGCTGAATCAGCGCCGAGTCATGCCCGGTCCAGCGGCACACCACTCGGGCCAATGCGTTCAACAACAGGTCGTTGACCTGAGTGCGATACGCACTCGGCGCCTGTTGCAGCAACTGCCGGGTAGCCTCCGCGTCGAGGCGCACGCTGACGGTTTGCGCGTGACGATTCTGCCGACCACCCTCCGGGCGGTCACACGGCAGTCCGGCGCCTGGACCCGCCAGTTGCGCTTGCCACCCGCTCAATTCTTCCCGCAGTGACTCGCTGCCGGCATACGCCTGTAGACGCGCGGCCCAGTCGCGCAAGGCACTGGTCTTTGCCGGCAGTTTCACCGACTGCGCGTGTTCCAGTTGGCGGTACACGGTCTGCAGATCGTCAAGCAGCACGCGCCAGGAAACCCCGTCGACTACCAAGTGATGGATGGCAATAAACAAGCGTTGCGCACGCTCCGGTCCATCGACCAGCAGCACGCGCATCAACGGCCCGTGTTCGAGGTCCAGACTGCGCTGGGCATCGGCGAACAGATCCGAACATTTTTCCAACGACGCGACCTGCACCTGCCACAGCACCGGCGCATCGGACATCGCCTGATGATGGGCTTTCCATTCGCCCGCGCTTTGCTCAAAACGCAGACGCAAGGCATCGTGCTGTTCGATCACCGCCAGCAACGCCTGCTCCAGGCGATGCGGCTCCAGTGTTACCGTCGGCGCCAGCAGCAGCGCCTGATTCCAGTGCTGACGCTGAGCGATCTCGGTATCGAAAAACCAGTGCTGGATCGGCGTCAGACGCGATTCGCCGCTGAGCAAGCCTTGCTCGGCCGTGACCTGTTCAGTGCGAGTCGCCACGGCCGTGAGGGTCAGCACAGTCTGATGCTGAAACAGGTCGCGCGGGCTGAAGTGGATACCCTGCTGCCGCGCCCGGCTGACGACCTGAATGGACAGGATCGAGTCGCCGCCCAGTTCGAAGAAGTTGTCGTTGAGGCCCACTTGTTCAACATTCAGCACGGCGCACCAAATGCTCGCCAGGGTCAGCTCGAGGTCATTGCTTGGGGCCACGTAAAGCTGACGGTTGAGCTCGGGATCGGGGGCCGGCAAGGCACGGCGATCAAGCTTGCCATTGGCGGTTAGCGGCATGCTCGTCAGCAGGATCAGGTGCGTCGGCACCATGTAGTCCGGCAACTGGGATTTCAGGTGATTGTTCAGCGCATCGCGCAGTGCCGCGTGCTGATCTTCATCCTTTGAAGCCACGTCAGTGACCAGATAACCAACCAGCTGTTTGCCGCTGGGCGCGTCGAGCGCCAGCACCACCGCTTCGCGGATAGAAGGATGGTCCAGCAGACGGGTTTCGATTTCGCCGAGTTCGATGCGGAAGCCGCGAATCTTCACCTGATGATCGATGCGCCCGAGGTATTCGACCAGGCCATTGGCGCGCTGCCGCACCAGGTCGCCGGTGCGGTAAATGCGCCCGCCATCGGCCATGAACGGGTTAGCGACAAAGCGCTCGGCGGTGATGCCCGGACGCTGGTGATAACCCTGCGCCAGACCGGCACCGCCGACGTATAACTCGCCGGTCGCACCTTGCGGCACCAGCGCCAGGTCATAGTCGAGAATGTACGCCACGCGCGCACCGATGACGCTGCCGATCGGCACGCTGCCGAGGCCTTCCTCGAGCTGCTCCGGCGCCAGAC
>JALYPE010000809.1 GCA_030856525.1 Pseudomonadota bacterium
GCCCGCTCTCACATAAGTTGTGGAGACGGACGACTATGAGCGACTTCAATACCATCGAACTGCTGAACGACTCGCGGGGTTTTGCGACCCTGTGGCTCAGCCGTGAAGAAAAGAACAACGCCTTCAACGCCGAGATGATCCGCGAACTGATCCTCGCGCTGGACAAGGTGTCGGGCGACGCCAGTCTGCGTTTTTTACTGGTGCGCGGGCGTGGCAAACACTTCAGCGCTGGCGCCGATCTGGCCTGGATGCAGCAATCGGCGGAACTCGATTACCACACCAATCTCGATGACGCGCGAGAACTGGCAGAGTTGATGTACAACCTCGCCAAACTGAAAATCCCCACTATCGCCGTGGTGCAGGGTGCGGCATTCGGCGGCGCGCTGGGCTTGATCAGTTGCTGCGACATGGCGATTGGTGCCGACGACGCGCAGTTCTGCCTGTCGGAAGTGCGCATCGGCCTGGCCCCTGCGGTGATCAGCCCGTTCGTGGTGCAGGCCATTGGCGAACGGGCGGCGCGTCGTTATGCGCTGACTGCCGAACGATTTGGCGGACAACGAGCGCGCGAAATCGGCTTGCTGTCGGAGAGTTATCCAGCCACCGAATTGGAGCAGAGTGTCGAGCAATGGATCGACAACCTGTTGCTCAACAGTCCCGCCGCCATGCGCGTCAGCAAGGACCTGCTGCGCGAAGTGGGTAACGGTGCACTAACGCCGGCGCTGCGCCGCTACACCGAAAATGCGATCGCCCGTATCCGCGTGAGCCCTGAAGGCCAGGAAGGTCTGCGGGCCTTTCTGCAAAAACGGCCACCCAACTGGCATGCCGCAACCAAGGAGCCGCGTTGATGAGCGCACCTGTCATTACCACTTTGCTGGTGGCCAACCGCGGCGAAATCGCTTGCCGAGTAATGCGCACCGCCAAAGGGTTGGGCCTGACCACCGTGGCCGTGCACAGCGCGACCGACCGTGATGCCCGGCACAGCCGCGAAGCGGATATCCGCGTGGACCTCGGTGGCAGCAAAGCCGCCGACAGCTACCTGCAAATCGACAAACTGATCGCCGCCGCCAAGGCCAGCGGTGCCCAGGCGATCCATCCGGGTTACGGTTTCCTGTCGGAGAACGCCGGGTTCGCCCGCGCCATCGAATCCGCCGGCCTTGTGTTCCTCGGCCCGCCCGCCTCGGCCATTGACGCCATGGGCAGCAAATCTGCGGCCAAAGCCTTGATGGAAACCGCCGGCGTGCCGCTGGTGCCGGGTTATCACGGCGAAGCCCAGGACCTCGACACCTTCCGCGACGCCTGCGAACGCATCGGTTACCCGGTGCTGCTCAAGGCCACGGCCGGGGGCGGCGGCAAAGGGATGAAAGTCGTTGAGGAAGTCAGCCAACTGGCCGAAGCCCTCGCCTCGGCTCAACGCGAAGCCCAGTCTTCGTTTGGCGACTCGCGCATGCTGGTGGAGAAATACCTGCTGAAACCGCGCCACGTCGAGATCCAGATTTTCGCTGATCAGCACGGCAACTGCCTGTACCTCAACGAGCGCGATTGCTCGATCCAGCGGCGCCATCAGAAAGTCGTCGAAGAAGCACCTGCACCCGGGTTGAGCCCGGAACTGCGTCGGGCGATGGGTGAAGCCGCCGTGCGTTCCGCGCAAGCCATTGGCTATGTCGGCGCCGGTACCGTCGAGTTTTTGCTGGATGTGCGCGGCGAGTTCTTCTTTATGGAGATGAACACGCGCCTGCAAGTCGAGCATCCGGTCACTGAAGCCATTACCGGACTTGACCTGGTGGCCTGGCAAATCCGCGTGGCGCGGGGTGAAGCGCTGCCGATGACACAAGATCAGGTTCCGCTGCTCGGCCACGCCATCGAAGTGCGCTTGTATGCCGAAGACCCGGGCAATGATTTTCTCCCCGCGACGGGGCTTCTCGAGTTGTATCGAGAATCAGCACCAGGTCCGGGACGTCGAGTCGACAGCGGTGTTGAAGAGGGTGACGAGATCTCGCCGTTCTACGATCCGATGCTCGGCAAGCTGATTGCCTGGGGCGAGAACCGTGAGCAAGCGCGCCTGCGTTTGTTGAGCATGCTCGATGAATTTGCGATTGGCGGCCTCAAGACCAACATCAATTTTCTGCGGCGGATCATCGCTCATCCAGCCTTTGCTGCAGCGGAGCTCGATACCGGGTTTATCCCGCGTTATCACGAGCAATTGCTACCGATACCTGCGCCCCTCAGTGATGATTTCTGGCAAGCCGCCGCGCAAGCATTCGCCCAAAGCCGGCCGAGCATTCCCCGTGTCGATGATCCTGCTTCACCGTGGTCGATCTGCAACGGTTTTCGGGCAGGGCTGCCGAACGAGACGACCCTGCATTTGATGTGTGAAGGCCAGGATCGGGCGCTGACATTGGGCAATGCAGGCTCAGCGCATCTCAGCGGCGAGCATCTGTCCACCGAGCACAACGGTTTGCGCCGCCAACATCGCGCTATCCGCCGCGATGGCGTTGTCTATTTGCAGTGGGAAGGTGAGCTGCGCCGCATCGAGTCCTACGACCCTATCAGCGCCGTCGAAGCCAGTCATAGCCATCAAGGCGGGCTGACCGCACCGATGAATGGCAGCATCGTGAGGGTGCTGGTTGAAGCCGGGCAAACGGTTGAAGCCGGCGCGCAACTGGTGGTGCTGGAAGCCATGAAGATGGAGCACAGCATTCGCGCGCCACACGCCGGAGTCATCAAGGCGCTGTATTGCCAGGAAGGCGAAATGGTCAGCGAAGGCGCTGCGCTGGTAGAACTGGAAGAAGCATGAAATGAAGACCGGTCCTGCATTCGCGCAGGACCGATCTGACTAGAATCGGGCGGTCGCCTGAACCACCACGCCGATGATTCGGCACGTGTCGGTGAACAGGGCTTTCGGATAGGTGGGATTGAGCGGGACCAGGTAACGCTGCCCGCCCTCTTCGATCAACTTGCGGAAGGTCGCCTCGCTGCTATCCGGCCACTGCACGATCAGCATTTTTCCCGGCTCGGGGACGATGTCGGGATCGACCAGAATCATCATGCCTTCGCAAATACTGAGGCCGCTGGGTGCGGTCATCGCATCGCCCACCACTCTGAGCCAGAAGGCTGCGCCCTGGGCGTGGTAATCCGTCAATTCGAATTTCGGCTTGCCGTACAC
>JALYPE010000810.1 GCA_030856525.1 Pseudomonadota bacterium
GTACTACCCGGCGCTGGTTGACCGTCTGCACTTGCGCGCCTTCTATCGCATGTACCGCGAGCCGCACACGATCAAGCGCTACCTGATCGACTACCCGAGCAACTTTTGCCACCTGTTGGCGATGATCGTTCGACGCAAAGTGTCGATCAACATCAGCGCACCCTGAAGCGCATTCTCAGCAGCGGGTCATTGACCATGCATATCCTGTTTATTCTTAAAGATTTCGAACCCGACGGTGGCGTTGAGCGGGTCCAGCAGCGCCTGGCCGAGCAGTTCCTCAAGGACGGTCAGCGCGTCAGTTTTTTCGTGATCAACGGCGACACCCCGGACGCTGTGGGTGCAACGGCCATCGATGGCGCCGGAAGCGGCGTGGTCGGCATGCTCAAATCGATTGTCCTGTTACGCAGGATCATTCGGCGCGAAAAGATCACTCATCTGATCAGCGCCAAAGAACAAGCCAACCTGTGCACCTGGTTTGCCACGCTGGGGCGTCCATGCAAGGTCATCTACACCCGCCACACCGCGCTTGATTGCGCTGAGCAGAGAACCGGCGTCGCCAGCCTGCGACTGCTCTACGCCCTCTATCTGTGCGGCAGCGGCAAAGTCGTGACGGTTTCGCAAGGTTTGCGCAACGCCCTCGCCGACTGGATCCCCTGGGGCCGCCACCGCATCACCTATTGCCCGAACGCTGTGGTGACAGAGCAGCTGCTCAATGCCGCGCAGACCCCCGTGCCCGCCAATTTGCCAAGCGAGTTCTGGCTGGGGGTCGGTCGGCTGGTGGAACTCAAGGGCTTTCACGTGATGCTTGACGCTTATGCGCTGGCATTGAGCCGCGAGACATTGCCCGATCTGGTGATCGCTGGCGACGGCCCACAACGTGCTGCCCTGACGGCGCAGGCGCAGCGTCTGGGCATCGCCAACCGGGTGCATTTCACTGGGTTTCTGCGCAACCCGTATCCGCTGATTCGCCAGGCGCGGCTGCTGATCCTCAGTTCATCACACGAAGGCATGCCGACCGTACTGATTGAGGCCCTGGCATTAGGCACGCCGGTGTTGGCCTGTGACTGCGAAACCGGCCCGAGGGAAGTGCTCGATCACGGTCGCTTGGGGCAGTTGGTCAAGGTCAACGATGTGCCGGCGCTGGCCGAAGGTTTGCTGCAAAGCCTGGCGATGTCTGCCGCGGTCACGCCGGGCGGGCAATCGCTGGCCGAGGCCGTCCGGCCATACACCAGCCATTACGCCGCACAGGCTTATTACCAGGTATGGAATCAATCATGAAAAAGCTGCTGATCATCCTCCACGACCTCAGCGCTGGCGGCGCCGAGAAAATGATGGCACGACTGGCCGGTGCATTTGTCGACGCCGGTAACGACGTCACCCTGCTGATGCTCACCGGCGGCGGCCTGAACGTCGCGCTGCTCGATCCGCGGGTCAAACAGGTCGAGCTGAACAGCCCGCGCAGCGCCAGTGCAGTCCCGGCGCTGGCGCGCTTTCTACGGCACAATAGCTTCGATGCGCAACTGGCCGCCCTCACCCACGTCAACGTGGTGGCCATTGCCGCCTCGATACTGTCCGGCACGCTGCAGCGCCTGCACGTCAGCGAACGTAATGCGTTTTCCCACGACAAACACGTCAATCCGGCGGTGGCGGTGCGCGCGGCTTACTGGCTTGCGCCGTTTCTGTATCGGCTGATTCCCAACCCGGTCATCTGTGTATCACGGGGCGTGGCGCAAGACCTGGTCGATACAACGATTGCGCGCAAGCGGGACGTGACGATTGCCGACAATCCAGTGCTCGATAACGATTTCTTTGAAAAACCACCGGGTTTGCCGAGCCATACCTGGCTGCTGGAAAAAACCACAGCGGTGATTGTTGCGGTGGGTCGCCTGGCGCCACAGAAAGGCTTCGATACGTTGATTGCAGCGTTCGCCCGTTTGCCGAATTCAGGCACGCGTCTGATCATTTTCGGCGAAGGCAATCTTCGCGCGCAGTTGCAGGCACAGGCGGCCGCACTGGGCGTGGCCAATCGCGTCGATCTGCCGGGCTATACACGTCAACCGATGGCGGAAGTGGCGGCGGCCGACTGCTTTGTATTGTCGTCACGTTTCGAAGGTAGCCCCAATGCGCTGGTTGAAGCGCTGGCAACCGGCACGCCCGTGGTGTCGACGCGCTGCCCGCACGGTCCGCAGGAAATTCTCGACAATGGCAGGGTTGCGCCCTTGGTCGACGTCGACGATCCCGCCGCGCTGGCGCAGGCAATCGCCGGCGAGCTGAGCGCCTCCCGCGATGCGCATCGCCAGACGCGCATCGCCGCTGCCAATCGCTTCGTCAGTGGCCGCGCCGTGCACACC
>JALYPE010000815.1 GCA_030856525.1 Pseudomonadota bacterium
GCGTGAGCAGGGGTTGAAAATCGGTTCCTGTTCGGGCTATCCGGCTGTCGTCATGGCAAAAGTGGTGGAGCTGGCTCGCCAGAATGGTTATGTCGCCGACCACGTGGTCGCGACCGACGAAGTGCCCAACGGTCGCCCACATCCGGCGCAGGCGCTGGCTAACGTGATCGCCCTGGGTATCAGCGACGTCGCCGCTTGCGTCAAGGTCGACGACACCTGGCCCGGCATTCTCGAAGGTCGCAGTGCTGGCATGTGGACGGTCGCACTGACCTGCTCCGGCAACGCACTGGGCCTGACTTACGATCAGTACAAGGCGCTGTCCGCCGAAAAACTTGCCGAAGAGCGCGAACGCATCTGCAAGATGTTCGAAGGCTCTCGCCCGCACTACCTGATCGACACCATCGTCGAGCTGCCGGCCGTCATCGAAGACATCAATGCCCGCCTGGCGCGGGGTGAAATGCCTCAAGGTTGCTGAACCCGCCGCTACTGACGTGACAGTGGCCGTCATCCGGACGGCCACGACCAGGTTTGAACCAGAATCCACGTAAGCCCAACTCCCTTTTCTCACGCCTTTCCAGTACACCGCTCGGCTGATTTAGCAGCGCTCTGGCTGATCGCTCCGAGGGGTGATGTTAGCATTCAGTGATTCATCACCCTTTCAGGAAAGCCCGCCAGCGCTGTTGCTGCCCCCAAAAGCCCTGTTAATCAGGGCTTTTGCTTTACCTGCGAAATAATCCACGACCTATCAGGAAGCCCCTGCATGATCGATCTAAGCACTTGGAACCTCACCATCCCGGTTGGCGCGCCTGCTCGAGTTATCGAGACGCCGCGCCTGGTGGACGGTTATTCGGATTCGTATTTCCGCTCCGGCAATACGCTGTTTTTCTGGGCGCCGGTGACCGGCGGGACTACGTCCAAATCCGAGTTTGCACGCAGTGAACTTCGCGAGACGTACAAGGACGGTGAACTGCGTAACTGGAAGTACCCCAAGGCCGATCACCGGATGACGGCCAGCCTGTCAGTCAACCAGGTGCCGTCCGAAGGTAGAGTGGTCATCGGGCAGATTCATATCTACCAGGGCAAGGGCCCGCTGCTGAAGGTCGAGTATGTCTATGACAAGGCCAGACAGACCGGCAGCGTGATTGCCAACTATCGACTTAAGCCGGGCAGCGCAGACACCAAGGTGGTGATTGCCGAGGATGTCGATTTGAACAAGCGGTTCACCTACGAGGTTCGCTTGAGCTCGGCGGGCTACCTGCATGTGATTTCGCAAGGTAACCGTTGGGGCAAGCAGCTCAGCAAAAGCTGGCAGAACAAACTGCTGTATTTCAAGGCCGGGGCCTACACCCTGGACAACACCGGCTACAAGTCCGAAGGCTCGCAGGTGACGTTCAACAAGCTGGAGGTCAAGCACAGTGAGGGTTGACCTGGCGAGCTCGATCACGCCCCTGAACAAGCGGTAACTTGAAGTCACGATGATCGGCAACTCGGGCCAGCGCTCAGCTACGAGCCCAGGCAGGCCGTAGCGCTGGTTCAGGGGCGCGAGCGTTTGGCGCATCAGGGAACCCTTTCGATCGGTTGCTGCGTCACAAACGGAGTATCGGAATGCTTGCACGATGGCAGTGGCTATGGATTCAAACAACCAAGCGTCTCTGGTTCAGGGCGGGTCTGTTCTCACTGCTGGGAGTATTGACGGCGCTGATCGCAATCGTCTTCAGGGACTATATTCCGATAGCGCTGCCTGGCCAGATTGGCGCTGACGCGGTCGACAAGATTCTGAGCATCATTGCTTCCAGCATGCTGGCCGTCACTACATTTTCACTGAGCACCATGGTGACAGCCTACGGCGCCGCAAGTACCGGGACCACGCCCCGCGCCACGACGCTGGTCATGCAGGACACCACCACCCAGAACGCGCTGGCAACGTTCATCGGCTCATTCCTGTTCAGCCTGGTCGGCATCATTACCCTCAGCACTGGCGCCTATGGCGCCCAGGGCCGGGTCATTCTGTTTGCCGTGACCATCGCGGTCGTGATCCTGATCGTCTACACCCTGCTCAGGTGGATCGATCATCTGTCCAGGCTCGGCCGGGTCGGCGAAACGATCGATCGGGTTGAAGCCGCCACGATCAGCGCATTGGTCAGCAGGCGCAAGCTACCCTACCTCGGAGGCACTGCCTACGCTGAGCGGCTGAAGCGGGATCTGCAGGGCTGCAGGATTCTCAGTCGCGAGGTGGGTTACGTTCAGCATATCGACGTGCACGCACTGGAAGCCTTCGCGCAAAAACATGCCCTGCTCATATACCTCGAGATCCTTCCGGGCAGTTTCGTCAATGAGGGCGAGTTATTGGCGCAGGTGGTGAGCGGGCAGGCAGTTGTGATCGATGACGCTCATGTAAAGCGAATCCTGTCTGCCATAACCATCGGCACCGGCAGGACCTTTGAACATGATCCGCGCTTCGGTCTGTCCGTACTTTCCGAAATCGCATCAAGAGCACTCTCGCCCGCGGTCAATGATCCGGGCACGGCAATTGATGTCATCGGCAGGGGGATACGCGCATTCAATGCACAGGCCAAACCGCTGGATCCGGGCAAGCCTCAAACGCCGTGCAGCTGCATTCATCTTCGCGGGCTGTCTCTGGAAGACATGTTCGACGATTTTTTCTCGCCTATTGCACGTGACGGCGCAGCTTTGATCGAGGTGAACATTCGCCTGATCAAAGCGCTTGCCAGCCTGGCGCAATCGAACCGCGATTTATATGGGGATTTGTGCGCAAGCCACATCGGTGTCGTTCAAGAGCGGGCTGAAGCGGCTCTTACCCTCAAGGCTGACAAGGCGCGCCTGAGGGCGTGCATCGCAGCCTCGACCCAATGAGCGATTGTGTGCCTTTGCAGGCTCCGGACTTGCTGGTCATATCAGGATGTGGTCTGGTGGCGACAGCATCAGGCAGTCGCAGCCCTTGCCACAGTCAGTTTTTGCCGTCCAAGCCCTGCCATCATGAGGTTTCATGCAAATCGAATTACAGGAGATCAGCGACCATCTCTGCCGCTTCGCCCCGTTTGACTCGCTTCCAAGGGAAGTGATCGAGACTATCGCGCGGCGTATTGAAGTCAGTTACTTCAAGGCCGGCAGTGAGATTCTGGAAGCGGGTGCGGTCATCCAGGACTTGCACTACGTGCGCAGTGGAGCAGTCGAGATTTATCGACGCAATGGCGAACTTTATAACCGTCTGGTGGAAGGCGATATCTTTGGTCAGGCCGGGCTGTTGCGCAGCAACAAAGTGCGTTTTCCGGCGCGGGCGCTGGAGGACAGCCTTGTCTATTTCATTCCCGCTGACCTGTTCGCCGATCTCTGCGCGCAACATGATGCCTTCGCTGACTTTGTCGAAGCCGAGGGCCATTCCAGGCTCAAGACTGCAGTCGAGGCACAAGGGCGTGCCAGCGAACTGATCCAGCTCAGATGCCGTGCCTTGCTCTCGCGTTCGCTGGTGTGGGTGGCGTCTGACGTCACGGTGGGCGATGCGGCCAGAATCATGGCCGAACAAAGTGTGGCGTGCGTGGTAGTGATGTCGCCCGCCGGGCTTGAGGCGGGAGAGATCCAGGGCATCGTCACCGACCGGGACTTGCGCACCCGCGTGGTCGCAGCCGGGCTTGACGGTGAAGCGACGCCGGTCAGCCAAATCATGACCGCCAACCCGGTATCGATCGGCGCCGACGATTCAGTGTTCGA
>JALYPE010000735.1 GCA_030856525.1 Pseudomonadota bacterium
GATCAACTCGAAACGATTGCCACTGGCATCGGCATCGTAGTCCTTGATGTAAGTGCGGTCGTTGCTGGCGCTGTAGCTGACCTGCAAGGTGCCGCCGCGGCCATTTCCAAGGCCGGTGAAGCCGAGGCCAGCGAGGTCGATCTTGTCCTGAGTGACGTCGAAGTCAGTGATGGTGTCATCGAAGCTGGCAGTGGCGTTGCGATAACTGTCGGACTGCGAGGCGAACCGGAACGTATCGGCGCCCGCGCCGCCGGTGAGTTTATCGACGCCTGCACCGCCCACCAGAATGTCGTTCCCGGCCCCGCCATTGATCGTGTCGTTGCCGGCCGCGCCGTAGAAAATTTCGCTGGCAGCGCTGCCCGTCAGCGTGTCATTACCGGCGGTGCCTTGCACGGTGGTCATCGGCACGGTGGCGCTGACGTAGCTGCCGTCGCCATACACCAGCGTGGCGCCCTTGCTGGTGTTGCTGATGGTGTTGCCAATGATCGCGTTGCGATCGACGCCGTCTTCGTTGCGTTCTGCAACGCCATAGGTCGACAGGTTACTGCCGCTGATGATGTTGCCCTGAATAGTGTTGTCGCTGCCGTTGAAGTACTTGCCGGAGACACCGAGAGTGTCGTCGTAGGCCTGGATGATGATTTCCGGCACAGGGTTGGCCAGGGAATTGTTAGTGAGCGTGTTGTCGGTGACTTCGACGTGGTTGCTGCCGTAGATACGGATCCCGGCGCTGCCGTTGTCATGGATATCGACGCCGCTGACCGTCACATCACTGGACAACTTGACCAGCACGCCTTCGGCCCCGTTGCCGTACACCTCGCCACCGGTAATGGTGATGTTGCTGGGGGAGGCGATGTTCTCACTGCCGCGCTGCACGACGATGCCATTGCCACCATTGTTGTAGGCGACGTTGTTGGCGAGGGTGAAGTCATGGGTGCTGGTGACGACGTTGAAACCGTGGCGGTCATTGTCGTAGGCAACGTTGTTTTCGAAGGTGCTGTTGCTGAGGAAGTCAGCCACGAAGCCGTCCAGGCCGTTGCCGTGGGACACGCTGTTCTTGATGACCATGTTGACGGTCTGCTCGTGGGGGTCGAAGCCGTACCCGGAGCAATCCTTGATCTCGACGCTGTCGAGGGTGACGTTGGAGTCGTAGCCTTCCTGACCGGGGATATAGCCGTTGAACCACCCGTCGATCTTGCCGGTGGTGTTGTCGCGGTTGCCGTCAATGGTGAGGTTGCTGACGCCAAAGTCGTGGGTTTCTTCGCCGTACGCGGAGCGGATGACACCGGTGATCTTGGTGTCGGAGCCGTCCGCCACTTTGACGTTGGTCTTGCCCATGCCGTCGCCGTATATGTAGACGTTGCTCTTGATCATGAGGCAGCCGTCAGAAGGTTCTTCGCCTCCTGAAACAATGTAAGTGCCAGTCGGCATATACACCTGTCCACCGCCTGCAGCGGCCGCCGCATCAATCGCACTTTGGACCGCCGCGGTGTCGTCTGTGATGCCATCACCCCTGGCGCCAAAATCTTGTACGTTAAAAATCATGAGCTTATCTCCGTAGCAGGCTGAAACCGCGACATGCGCCAATAATCCATCGACGACCACCGTGTTATGACCCACCGCGAAGCAAAAGTTGTGACCGCGCATCGGCAAAAGTGTCAAAAAAACGTGAAAACCGATAGACGGTAGTGAGATGTATCAAAAAAGTAACGGTCTGTTGACGCTTTTGCGTAGTTGAAAATCGATTCCCCCTCAGACTCCGCTATAGAGGCCTCGCTGCTCCTGGCATTGGCCCAGCAAATAGTCTGCTGAGCCGTTAGCCTGCGAAGTCAGGCTTGTGGCCGGCGTTCACCGAGTTGGATAAATTGAAGTGACAATGAATGAAGATGACCTGGCAGCGGAAGCGCGGGCGATAGTCTTTGCCAAGTCGAACAGGACGCGAATCGCGCGCGAGTTATTGTGCGCTGCGGCACAATCGCCTCGTCGCTGTCGTTTACGTGTTTCAGGAGCCTTTGCTGGCATGGGAATTTGTGAAGGCCAGGGAGCTCACCGAGGGCAGGAGCATCCCCAAGGCATAATTTTGTTCGGCAGTTGTTTGCGACCAAAGAAGCTGTTCGGGAATTGAAAAGGACGTATAGGCTACAGATTCGCATTGATGTCATTGTCAAGAACAAGCGAAAACCGCTCAGGCTGCCCACATTTTCCCAAGCGCGGCCGCCAAGTCGTTCCTGCAATGCTCGGTCACTGAACCCGGATATTGATCAAACATATGCGGGACTCCAGGGTAAACATGCAGCTCTACGGGCACGCCTGAGCGCGATAGCTTTAACGCGAAGCCCACGTCCTCTTCCAAAAACAAATCCAATGCCCCCACGCAAATAAAACTGCGAGGCAAACCCTGCAGATCTGGCGCAAGTGCTGCGGAAAACAGGAAGGCTTTTGCGTCGTCAGGCTCGTATGACCCTTGCAGGCATTGCCAGCAAAACCGGTTTGCTTCCCGCCCCCAATTCAACGTCCCCGTTGTGGGGTTGTCCGTAGGTGCAAACGCCGAGCCCGTGCGGTGGTCGAGCATTGGATAGATCAGTACCAGGCCCGCGACTGAATACTCAGCCCGTTCTCGAACGAGCAACGCCAGTGCCGCAGCAAGTCCGCCGCCCGCACTGTGGCCCATGACGACGACTCTGTTGCTATCAACCCCAAGAAATAGACTTTGACGCAATAGCCAGCTCAAAGCCGTATAGCTATCTTCCAGCGGAACAGGGAAGGGATGCTCCGGAGCCAGCCTGTAATCGACCGCAACGATCACTGCTTTCATCTCATTGGCCAGGTCGGCCAGGTAATCGTCAGCCATCTCTGGACAGCCCAGAACAAATCCTCCCCCGTGCAGATACAAAATGGCAGGCAGTAACTGAGCTTCAGATGTTTGATCAGGCCGGTAAATGCACAGACGAACCCCGGGAGCGCCTGCAGCGTCCGTTGTCCAGCGCTGTTCGTAACGCTCTGGCTGGGTTGGCTTAAAGTCAGCGCTGATTCGGGTTCGAATGGTGGCAAGATTGGCGAGCGTCCATTCGCTGGAAGTTTTCTCCAGGAATTGCGCGTAAGCAGGGTCGAGTAACTTGGCAGCGTCCAATTGTCGTTCCTCCTTGCAAGGGGGCCGATTGACCCCCTGCAGGTTTACACTTTTATAACCAACCTTTTATCTGCGCGCATACGGCCTGAGTAGAAATGCCGTAGAGGTCGTGCAGCGTCGGAAGCGCCCCTGCATCGAGGAAAGCGTCCGGTAGCGCGATTTGCCTGAACGTCGGCGTAACACCATTGCGCAGCAATACCGTTGCCACTGCTTCTCCCAACCCGCCAATGATCGAGTGGTTTTCAGCGGTGATTACCAACCGTCCTGGCTTGCGGGCCTCAGCGAGAATGGTTTGCACATCCAAAGGCTTGATAGTCGGCACGTGCAGGACGGCGACATCAACGCCATCCGCCTGAAGTTCTTTAGCCGCTTCTAAAGCGCGCATTGTCATTAGCCCTGTGGAGATGATCAAAACGTCATTACCGGTGCGCAATGTCTTGGCTTTACCAATCTCGAATTTGTAGCCGTACTCGTCGAGCACCAACGGTACGTTGCCGCGCAACAAACGCATGTACACCGGCCCTTGGTGGGCGGCGATCGCAGGTACGGCCTGTTCTATCTCCAGGGCATCGCACGGATCTACGATCATCAGATTGGGCATCGCGCGGAAGATCGCCAAATCGTCTGTTGCCTGATGGCTTGGGCCGTAGCCCGTGGTCAGACCTGGCAGGCCGCAGACGATTTTGACATTAAGGTTTTCTTCAGCAATCGCCATGCAGATGAAGTCATAGGCCCGACGCGAGGCAAACACGGCATAGGTAGTGGCAAAAGGTACAAATCCTTCACGGGCCATTCCGGCTGCCGCACTCATCAACAATTGTTCGGCCATTCCCATCTGGTAGAAGCGGTCGGGATGGGCCTTCGCGAAAATATGCAAGTCGGTGTACTTCGACAGGTCGGCGGACAAGCCGACGATGTCTGATCGCTGATCGGCGAGTGCAGCCAATGCGTGTCCAAATGGAGCGGATTTGGTGGCCTGACCTTCAGATGCAATCGATGCAATCATCGCGGAGGTCGTCAGCTTTTTCTTTACGACCACGGGCGCCTGAGCCGTATTGGTATGTGTAGTGTTCATACAGTTTTCCCCTCTTCGAGGTTGTTCAGGGCAAGATCCCATTCATGCTCATCCACGCGGATGAAATGCGCCTTCTCGCGTGTTTCCAGAAATGGCACGCCTTTGCCCATTTTGGTGTCGCAGATAATGACCCTGGGCTGAGCGCCTGGATGACTGCGGGCAGCATCGAACGCCTGAACCAGTGCATCCAGATCGTTGCCGTCTACGCGTTGGGTGAACCAGCCGAACGCGTGCCATCGATCAACGATAGGTTCAAACGCCAGCACTTCACTGGAGCGTCCATCGGCTTGCTGATTGTTGACGTCGACGATGGCGATGAGGTTGTCGAGTTTCCAGTGGGACGCCGACATTACCGCTTCCCAGGTTGAACCCTCATTCAGCTCGCCGTCCGACAGCAGGTTGTAAACGAATGACGCAGATTTTTTGCGCTTCAGGCCGAGGCAGGCGCCTACTGCGATTCCCAGTCCCTGGCCAAGCGAGCCACCGGTGATCTCCATGCCAGGTGTGTAGG
>JALYPE010000828.1 GCA_030856525.1 Pseudomonadota bacterium
TGACTGCAGCCATGACGCTCAATCTGTTGCTTGCCGCTTTGATGGGCGTGTTGATCCCCATGACTCTGGTGCGGCTGGGTCGCGATCCGGCGATGGGCGCCAGCGTGATGATCACCGCGATGACCGACAGCGGCGGCTTCTTCATCTTCCTGGGGTTGGCGACGATCTTCCTGCTCTGATTTGAAATGCCAAAAAACCCGCCAAATCGGCGGGTTTTTTTGTACCTGAATTTCGGGCAAAAAAAAGCCGGCAATCAAGCCGGCTTTAAATGTTCGGGTGTATCAGGAAGCGTCTGCGGCCAATTCTGCGTCATGAGCAATCAGCGACACCAGAGCATTCTGCTGGCGGTGCGAAAGCTGACGGAAACGTTGCAGCAGTTCACGCTCGTGAAGTGACAGCTCAGGGCTGTCCAGCCGCATGCTCAGTTCTTCGCCCAGTGCGCCTTCCTGAATCAGGCTTTGCTCAAGGCGCGCGATGATTTCGGAGTTCATGCTGCGATGATGATTGCGAGCCACCTCGGCAATGCGTTCACGCATTCCGTCTGGCAGACGTACGACGAACTTGTCAGCCGTACGGCTGGAATAAATTGCCTGTTTCAATGGGCGCATATATTTAACCGGTTAGTTCAGGGGAGCGGTTCTCGGGATTGGCCGCAGGATGTCTGATACGACAAGAACTCTGGCCAAATGTTCAACCTGAATTGATAAGGGCTCGCATCATGCCTTAAAGCAGCCAGTTCATTGGCGTCAATTCTGTGACAAATATTGAACTGACTAGAGGCTTTGTGCCAGCACCAATTGTCAGAAATGCGGATTGGTTGGAAAACTCAAAACATCCACATCACCGCCGCGTCCGGTTGCACCGCGCAAACGCCGAAGACGTCTGAAGGTGCAAGATCTGCGGATTCAACCACCGTTCCCTACGGTATGGAGGATAGTGGCAAATGGCCGATTTACTAGTGGCATTTTGACAAAGGCCACAAATCACGATGGACGGCAGTGCGGCGCGGTTAGAATTGGCGGGCGTGACGATGTTCTGAGGGCAGATCTGAGGGAAAGATCGGGAGGGCAAGTCGTGGCGATATCAGCGTAGCACCGGATCAAATTTGAACTTGCGCCCGGCTATCAGCGCCAGGAGGAAGAACGTCGAGAAGATGCCGCACGCAATCAGGGGCAGGGTCAGCTCCGAAGTCTGAACGACAGTGAAATGGATCACGCCGCTCAGTAGGGCCAAAATGAAAAAACCTGCTGCTGATTTCGACATGCTGCACTCCTGAGAAAATGAATCAAAATACCAAACGGTCGGAAGATGGTGCGACTGGCAGCGGGCTACGCTGACTGACTTCCTGGCCGACGAACCCACGTTGGTCGTTCATGACAGCCAGTTGCGGCGCCTTTTGTACCTGGAGGTAATGCGGCATGTGCTGGGCTACCGGATCGGTGGTTTGATCCTGGGCAAAATGAAAACTCACCAAAACTGCCAGTGCGACCACATTCGAGAGTAAAAGGGCGCTATTCATGAGCCTGCCTCCGTTGTTCTTGTAAACAGCTGAAGCAGCCTCCGTGCCAAGAGTTTAACGCCTGTTAATTCCTTTAAAAACAGTAGATTAGCGGATTTTAGGTATGTTGGTACATTGCGTTTTGCATGGCGACGATTTCGGGGTCATGCAATTTGCACGGCGGACAAATTCCACGTGCACGCGTGCCGCTTGCCTACACTTAGAAGGCCCCACGGATTACATGACAAAAAGAGGCTTGGCCGTTACCATGCACGCCGTCCATCGCTGCTCACTTTGCAGTTGCGATTTGTGTCTCAGTAGCTCAATTGGATAGAGCATCCCCCTCCTAAGGGGAAGGTTGCAGGTTCTTATCTGGGGTACTCCCTAGACTCCTATTGATATCCATCAAAGGACTGGGAGTGGTGTTAAAGAGATCTGACTGAATGAACACGGTCTTTGGTGCGCGGGCAAAAATGTAGAGGTGTGAGTTTTACCAGTTAACGCCTTGTTTTTCCTGTTCTTTGCTTGAATCCAGCCGCAAAAAAATCCAAGATGTACACGTTACGTCCTCTTAGTTCAACGGATAGAACGAGCCCCTCCTAAGGGCTAGATGCAGGTTCGATTCCTGCAGGGGACACATCCTTTCAGTAGCTCTCCCTTCGTAGGTCACCTTGCGGATGGATGTCAACCTCGGGCCTTTTCTGGCCTGCTTCAGGCAAGCTTCAGAACCAATGCTTCTCTTGCTGCATTCGTTTCACCCTATTTTTATTTTTCTATTAGCTACCCGTAGTGCGCGTTACTGTTGCATGGCCGACCGCTTTGATCGAGCCCAAATCTTAAACTGATATCCATTCGGTCTTGTAGGTCAGTGCAAAATACAAGGCTTTAGATCTTCTGCAATACATAACTCAGCCCTCGACCCTAAGCTCTCGGCATCTCCTTGATTGTCGCTAGCCCTTTTGCCAGTACCGATACACCGTTGAGCTTGCCAATCCAAGCCTCTGCGCCACCTCCGCCTGACTCAATCCTAAAGCCTTCAGTTCTCTTACAGCATCGGCATTCTTGGTATTGCCTGGCTTACCCGAAGGCCTCTTTTTCAGCTCTTTGCCCACAAACTGACTCCGGACAAGCTCCTCTCCTCCTTCTGCTTTGAATGAGTCAAGTTCTGCACGTGCTCGCTCTAGAGTGGTGTTGGTAGGTTCATCCTTCTGGATAGCGACGCAGAGGGTCATAAGAGCAATAGGATCGAATTGGAGGGCCTCTGCTAGCTCGATCAATTTCGCAACTGTGATGCTGCTCTTTCC
>JALYPE010000858.1 GCA_030856525.1 Pseudomonadota bacterium
CGACTGATGCACCGCTTTCGCGAGCAAGCCCGCTCCCACAAGGGGTATGGGGTGTTCTTGAGATGGGGGCAGGCAAATCTGCCCCCATCTGGTTTAAGCGTAGCTTTCGATCGACGGGCAGGCGCAAACCAGATTGCGATCGCCAAACACGTTGTCGACGCGGCCGACCGGTGGCCAGTATTTGCCTTCGATCAGCGACGCAACCGGGTATACCGCTTGCTCGCGGCTGTACGGATGCGTCCATTCGCCAACGATTTCCGCTGCAGTGTGCGGTGCGTTTTTCAACGGGTTGTCCTGCTTGTCCAGGGTGCCGTTTTCCACCGCGCGGATTTCGTCGCGGATGCGAATCATCGCGTCGCAGAAGCGGTCCAGTTCTTCTTTGGATTCGCTTTCGGTCGGCTCGATCATCAGCGTGCCAGCCACCGGGAACGACATGGTCGGCGCGTGGAACCCGAAGTCGATCAGACGCTTGGCCACGTCATCGACGCTGATGCCGCTGCTGTCTTTCAACGGACGCAGGTCAAGGATGCACTCGTGCGCCACCAGACCATTGCTGCCGGTGTAAAGCACCGGGTAGTGCTCTTCAAGGCGACGGGAAATGTAGTTGGCGTTGAGAATCGCCAGTTGCGAAGCACGTTTCAGGCCCGCGCCGCCCATCATCCGAATGTACATCCAGGTGATCGGCAGGATGCTCGCGCTGCCGAACGGCGCCGCACACACTGCGCCTTCCTTGCGGGCCATGTGAGCGTGGCCCGGCAGGAATGGCGTCAGGTGCGATTTCACCCCGATTGGGCCAACGCCCGGGCCGCCACCGCCATGCGGGATGCAGAAGGTTTTGTGCAGGTTCAGGTGCGACACGTCGCCGCCGAATTTGCCCGGCGCGCAGAGGCCGACCATCGCGTTCATGTTGGCGCCGTCGATGTACACCTGGCCGCCGTTGTCATGGATGATGCCGCAGATTTCGCGGATGCCTTCTTCAAACACGCCGTGGGTCGACGGGTAGGTGATCATCAGCGCGGCGAGGTGTTCGCGGTGCTCGATGGCCTTGGCGCGCAGGTCTTCGATGTCGACGTTGCCGCGCGCATCGCAAGCGGTCACGACCACGCGCATGCCGGCCATGTTGGCGGTGGCGGGGTTGGTGCCGTGGGCGGACGACGGGATCAGGCAGATGTCGCGACGGTCATCGCCACGGCTCTGGTGATAGGCACGAATCGCCAGCAGCCCAGCGTATTCACCCTGCGAACCGGCGTTCGGTTGCAGCGAGATCGAGTCGTAACCGGTGGCGGCACAGAGCATCGCTTCCAGTTCGTCGGTCAGTTGCTGGTAACCGGCGCTTTGCTCGGCCGGAGCGAACGGGTGCAGGGCACCGAACTCAGCCCAGGTGACCGGGATCATTTCGCTGGCGGCGTTGAGTTTCATGGTGCAGGAGCCCAGCGGGATCATCGTGCGATCCAGCGCCAGGTCCTTGTCGGCGAGCTTGCGCAGGTAGCGCATCAGCTCGGTTTCCGAGTGATAACGATTGAACACCGGATGGCTGAGGATCGGTGATTGACGAACCAGTGCGGCCGGGATCGCACTCACCACTGAAGCCGCGAGGGCGGCGAAGTCCGGCTGGGTTTTGCCTTCGGCGAACAGGTTCCACAGGGTTTCGATGTCAGCTTGCGACGTGGTTTCGTCGAGGGACAGGCCCAAACGTTCGCCATCGATCACACGCAGGTTGATCTGCGCGGCACGCGCCTTGTCGTGCAACGCGGCAGTGTGCGCGCCGGTTTTAATGGTCAGGGTGTCGAAGAAGCTTTCCTGCTCGACGTTCAGGCCCAGCGCGCTCAGGCCTTTGGCCAGAATCGCGGTCAGGTGATGAATGCGGTTGGCAATCTGCGTCAGGCCTTTCGGGCCGTGATAAACGGCGTACATGCTGGCGATGTTGGCCAATAGCACTTGGGCGGTGCAGATGTTGCTGGTGGCTTTCTCGCGGCGGATATGTTGCTCACGGGTCTGCATTGCCAGGCGCAGGGCCGGCTTGCCGAAACGGTCCACGGAAACACCGACCAGACGGCCCGGCATGTCGCGCTTGAACGCATCCTTGGTGGAGAAGTACGCCGCGTGCGGACCACCGAAGCCCAGCGGCACGCCGAAACGTTGCGCGCTGCCGATGGCCACGTCGGCGCCGAACTCGCCCGGCGGGGTCAGTACGGTCAGGGCCAGCAGGTCGGCGGCGACCGCGACCAGTGCGTTGGCAGCGTGGAAGCGTTCAGTCAGTTCGCGATAATCGAAGACGTCACCGTTGCTCGCCGGGTATTGCAGCAGGGCGCCAAAGAACGGCGTTACGTCGGTCAGTTCGAGCTCGTCGCCGACCACCACGTCGATGCCCAGAGGCTCGGCACGGGTGCGCAACACATCCAGTGTTTGCGGGTGGCAATGCACCGAAGCGAAAAACGCGTGGCTGCCTTTGTTCTTGCTCAGGCGTTTGCAGAAGGTCATGGCTTCGGCGGCGGCGGTGGCTTCGTCGAGAAGCGAGGCGTTGGCGATCGGCAGGCCGGTGAGGTCGCTGATCAGGGTCTGGAAGTTCAACAGCGCTTCCAGACGACCTTGCGAAATTTCTGGCTGGTAAGGCGTGTAAGCGGTGTACCAGGCCGGGTTTTCCAGCAGGTTGCGCAGAATCGGCGACGGCGTGTGAGTGCCGTAGTAGCCCTGACCGATGTAGGTTTTGAACAGTTGGTTTTTGGCGGCGATGGCTTTGATCATCGCCAGCGCATCGGCTTCGCTCAGGCCGTCGTCCATGCCCAACACGCTGGTGCCTTTGATGCTTTCCGGAATGACACTGGCGCTCAGGGCTTCCAGCGAGTCGAAACCGAGACTGTTGAGCATGGCCTGCTCATCGCCTGCGCGCGGGCCGATGTGGCGCGCGATGAATTCGTTGGCCGTGCTTACGTTTACAGCTGGATTTACTTGAGTCATGTCAGCGCTCCTCAGGCTTGGGCGTTAGCTTTGATCAGACGGTCGTACGCGTCTTGATCGAGCAGTTTGGCAACGGCCGACGCGTCGGATGGCTGGAAGCGGAAGAACCAGCCTTCGCCCTGCGGATCTTCGTTGACCAATTCCGGACTGGTGTCGAGTGCCGGGTTCACTTGCAGCACTTCACCGTCGAGCGGCATGTAGACGCCGCTGGCTGCTTTGACCGATTCCACGGTAGAGGCTTCTGCGCCTTTGGCGTAGGACTGCAGCTCCGGTAGTTGTACGAAAACCACGTCGCCCAAGGCGTTCTGCGCGAAAGCGGTGATGCCGACGGTGACCGTGCCATCAGCTTCTGTGCGCAGCCATTCGTGATCTTCAGTAAAACGCAACTCGCTCATGGAAACTCCTAAAAGGCCAGACTTGTCTGGTGGACGCGATGAATGCCTGGGCATAAACCCGGATTTATGCCGTGGGAGCTAGCAAGATCACTGCCAATATGAATTTATTGTTTAAATTCAGTTAGTTAGTGAAAGACTTTAGATTATTTGATGATTTTTGTGTAGCGAAATCGCTACAGCTTGTTAGAGGGAAAAAAGCGCTGGTGGATCAAAGCCTTGCGCAGGCGTATCCAGGGGGTTGTGTAGCGATATCGTTCCGCTGTAGCGCTTTCAGTACAGTGGAGGTC
>JALYPE010000864.1 GCA_030856525.1 Pseudomonadota bacterium
TGCTCGCACCGCCGCTCCCACAATGGTTCTGGGTGATCCCTAGGATACGTTTTACAACCCCACCACATCCTCAGCCTGCAAACCCTTATCGCCAGTCACCACCGCATATTCAACCTGCTGACCTTCCGCCAGCGAGCGATGCCCTTCACCGCGTATCGCGCGGTAGTGCACAAATACGTCCACGCCGTCATCACGCTGGATGAAGCCATAGCCCTTGGCATCGTTGAACCACTTCACATTGCCGGTTACGCGCGTAGCCATAAGTTGCTGCCCCTTGTTTTTATTGTTGAGCGGGCGAGTATAGGTCAGCCCTGTAATCTCTGAGCTCAACTTTACTTCCCCGCTTTTTTGCCGATTTTCAGCTAATACGGCACACTGTCGCGCCCCCGAGCAAACGCTCGGTTTCATTCACTCACGCAGAAGCCGTATGACCCGCTCCCCGTTCCGTCGTCTTGTGTTTGGCACCCTGCGCCGGCTGTTGTACCTCTGGGTTCGCTCGGAGACGATCAATCAGTCGTCGTTCACCCTTAACCTCGACCGCAGCCGCCCGGTGTTCTACGTCCTGCAAAACCCTTCGATGACCGACCTTGCCGTGGTCGACACCGAATGCACCAAGGCCGGCCTGCCCCGGCCGGTATTGCCGGTGTCAGTGGGGACGCTGCTCGAACCCGCCGCGTTTTTCTACCTGACGCCAGAGCCCGACTGGCTCGGTCGTCAGGACAAACGCGGCGCACCGCCGACCCTGACCCGTCTGGTCAGCGCCCTGAGCCAGAACGCTGCCGAAGACGCGCAGATCATTCCGGTCAGCGTGTTCTGGGGACAGTCGCCGGACAGCGAATCGAGCCCGTGGAAACTGCTATTCGCCGACAGCTGGGCGGTCACCGGCCGGTTGCGCCGATTGCTCAGCATCATTGTGCTGGGGCGCAAGACCCGCGTGCAGTTCTCCGCGCCGATCCATCTGCGCGAGCTGATCGATCACAACAAGGGCCATGAGCGCACCGTGCGCATGGCCCAGCGCATCCTGCGGGTACACTTCCGCAACCTCAAAGCCGCTGTGATCGGCCCCGACATTTCTCACCGCCGCAACCTGGTCAAAGGTCTGCTCAATCAACCGCTGGTCAAGCAAGCGATCCTTGATGAGGCCGAGCGGGAAAACATTTCCCCCGAGAAAGCCAAGGCCCAGGCGCTGCGCTATGGCAACGAGATCGCTTCGGATTACACCTACACCGCGATCCGCTTTCTCGAAGTGGTGCTCAGCTGGTTCTGGAACAAGATTTACGACGGCATCAAGGTCAACCATATCGAAGGCGTGCAGAAGGTCGCCCAGGGTCATGAAGTCATCTACGTGCCGTGTCACCGTAGCCACATCGACTATCTGCTGCTGTCCTATCTGCTATTCCGCAATGGCCTGACACCGCCGCACATCGCCGCCGGCATCAACCTAAACATGCCGGTGATCGGCAGCCTGCTGCGGCGCGGCGGTGCGTTTTTCATGCGTCGCACCTTCAAGGGCAATCCGCTGTACACCTCGGTGTTCAACGAATACCTGCACACCCTGTTCACCAAAGGTTTTCCGGTGGAGTACTTCGTCGAGGGTGGCCGTTCGCGTACCGGACGCATGCTGCAGCCGAAAACCGGGATGCTGGCAATCACCCTGCGCAGCTTCTTGCGCTCGTCGCGGATGCCGATTGTGTTCATCCCGGTCTATATCGGTTATGAACGCGTGCTTGAAGGGCGGACGTATCTCGGCGAACTGCGGGGCGCAACCAAGAAAAAAGAATCGATCTTCGACATCTTCAAAGTCATCGGCGCGCTGAAGCAGCGTTTCGGTCAAGTCGCGGTGAACTTCGGCGAGCCAATCAAGCTGGCAGAATTCCTCGACAGCGAACAGCCGGACTGGCGCCAACAGGAACTCGGTCCACAGTTCAAACCGGCCTGGCTCAACGAAACCACCAACCGCCTGGGTGAAAAAGTCGGGCAGCATCTGAACGAAGCGGCGGCGATCAACCCGGTCAATCTGGTCGCGCTGGCGCTGTTGTCCACCACGCGTCTGGCCCTGGATGATCGCGCCATGGCGCGGGTGCTCGATCTCTATCTGGCGCTGCTGCGCAAAGTCCCTTACTCGCCGCACACCACGCTGCCGGAAGGTGATGGCCGAGCGCTGATCGAACACGTGAAGGACATGGATCTGCTGTCCGAGCAGAACGATGCCCTGGGCAAGATTCTGTATCTGGATGAGCAGAACGCGGTCCTGATGACGTATTACCGCAACAACGTGCTGCACATTTTCGCGTTGCCCGCGCTGCTGGCGAGCTTCTTCCAGAGCACGTCGCGCATGAGCCGCGAACAGATCCTGCGGTACACCCGGGCGCTGTATCCGTACCTGCAATCGGAACTGTTCATCCGCTGGTCGCTGGACGAACTGGATGCGGTGGTCGATCAGTGGCTCGAAGCATTCGTCGAACAAGGCCTGCTGCGTTTCGAAAACGATGTCTATTTGCGTCCAGCGCCAAGCTCGCGGCACTTCGTGCTGCTGACGCTGCTGTCGAAAAGCATCGCGCAAACCTTGCAGCGTTTCTACATGACCGTCTCGCTGCTGCTCAACAGCGGCCAGAACAGCCTCAGCGCCGAAGAGCTGGAAGACTTGTGTACGGTCATGGCCCAGCGCCTGTCGATCCTGCATGGCCTGAACGCGCCGGAATTTTTCGACAAGAGCCTGTTCCGCCACTTCATCCAGACGATGCTCGACCTCGACGTGCTTCGGCGCGACGAAGCGGGCAAACTCAGTTACCACCCATTGCTCGGCGAACTTGCCGAAGGCGCGGCCAAACGGGTATTGCCCGCGGAGATTCGCTTGTCGATTCGGCAAGTGGCGTTACATCGCAGTGAAGATGCGGCGGAGTTGGTAGCCCCGATTTGACGCATGGAATGGCTGGCCGAGGCAGACGACTTTTCTGCCCGAGCCAGCACGCTATTCGGTGCAGGTCATAGGAATTGCCCTACATAAAAATCGCGAAACTTTCTCTATTGTGAGTTCTCGTCAACCCCGACGATCAATTGAAAAGGAAATCAAAATGAACGGCGAAAAACAAATTACCGGCAATGTGCGCTACCTCGAAAAGGTTGCACTGCTGCCCGGTTCGACTCTGATTGTCAGCTTGCAGGATGTGACTCAACCGGGCGCCGAAAAAACGCTGGCTTCAGAGATTTATTCCGGTCTGAACCCGGATTTCATGGAATACGCGCTGACCTTCGACCTGGCAAAACTTCAATACGGTCATACCTACTCCGTTGGTGCGAGCATCATCTACGATGATGAAACTGTCTTTACCTCCGCTAAACAACCCTCGCTGGATCTGAGCGAGGAGTCTCAGTGGGTCAAGGATGTGTTAGTGAAAATCGTCAGTGTTTCGCCGGATGCCTAATCGGTAGTTTTCCGGACAGACAGTCTGTCAGGAAAAACACTGAAGCTGAATTTGCGAAAGTTGTCGTTGGTGCCAAGCGTCCGCAGGCACCAATGACAAGTCTGACCTGAAAAGAATCTCCATTCTGGCGCTGGCTGTCTTCGTTCGGTGCCCACCCAAACTCGCTGCTTCCCGCCAAATCCAGCCTTGATGGCCAACTCTTTCAGCCGCCGCGTATCGCCCTGCCTCCCACTGCCACCTTGAGCATCAGCGTGCTGGACATATCGCTTACTGACACGCCAGCCGTCATCCTCGACAGACAGAAAGGCCGGTGAAACTCCAAGTGCCTCGCCCCTTCCATTGGGTTACGATCCTGCGCAGATCAACTCTCGTCATCGCTATCGCGTCAGGAGCACCACTTGGACTCCACCTCAACGCAGTGCATTCATCACCCTTTTGATTAAGGAATCCAGCATGTTTCGCCCCACCCTTCGCTTTGCCGGCCTGTGTGCAGGCCTGATGATTTCCGCCAGCGCGCTTGCACTGTCGCTCAATGACCTGTCGCAAAAGGATGCTACCGGCGGCTTGAAAGATGCACTGACGCAAAGTGCACAACTGGCCGTAAAACAACTCGGCGCACCGGGCGGCTTCAGCAACAATCCCGAGGTAAAAATCGAACTGCCGGGCAAACTGGGCAAAGTCGCCAGCAAGATGAAAGCGTTCGGCATGGGCGCACAAGTCGATCAACTGGAAACCAGCATGAACAAGGCGGCCGAGGCCGCAGTGGTCCAGGCCCAGCCAATCCTGGTCGACGCTGTGAAAAAAATGACCGTAGAAGATGCCAAAGGCATTCTCAGCGGCGGCAACAATTCGGCTACCCAATACCTGAGCAAAACCAGCCGTGAACAGATCCGCTTGAAATTCCTGCCTATCGTCAAAAAAGCCACTGATCAGGTGGGTCTGGCCAAACAGTACAACTCGTTTGCCGGACAGGCGGCGGCCTTTGGCGTCGTCGATACGAAGAGCGCCAACATTGAAGGTTATGTGACGGAACAGGCGTTGAATGGCCTGTTTGAAATGATCGGCAAACAGGAAGAAACCATCCGCCAGAACCCGGCGGCTGCGGCGACGAGTCTGGCGAAGAAAGTGTTCGGT
>JALYPE010000898.1 GCA_030856525.1 Pseudomonadota bacterium
GTGTACGAGGAGTCCGCCTACGACCGCTACACGCACACGCTGATATCCAAACGATATATCCGCGCCGATGAAAGCCTCGACCTGGGACATCTGGCATTTATCCCGCCGGGTGAATTCATCGGTGCCGGCCTCTGGCAGTTGTTCAAGGGTATAGAATCGCCCTACAAATCGGTTCTCAAGCTGTTGCTGATCGAGGTTTATGCCAGCGAGCATCCCAGAGTTCATTGCCTGAGCCTGCGCTTCAAGCAGGCAGTGTTTGCCAATGAACTTGATCTCGACGAGCTGGACCCATACATCGTGGTCTACCGGCGCATTGAGGAATACCTCATCGCTCGCCGTGAGCCTGAGCGTTTGGAGCTGGTGCGACGCGCGCTATATTTGAAGGTCAACCGTAAATTGACCGGCAACAGCCGCACCCAGAGCTGGCAACGCTCGCTGCTGGAGCGGCTGGCCCACGAATGGAACTGGGACGCCCGCCAACTGGCCTTGCTTGATAGCCGCAGCCAATGGAAAGTCCGTCAGGTTGCGGCCGAGCGACGCGCAGTGGTCAGCGAACTGAACTACAGCTACCGCTTTCTCCTCGCGTTTGCCCGCAGCGAACAGACTGTCAGCCTGATCAACAAACGCGATCTGAACGTACTGGGCAGACGTCTGTATGCGGCGTTCGAGCGCAAGGCAAACAAAGTCGAATTCATCAACCCGGGCATCGCCCCGGACCTGGCCGAAGACACCCTGACGCTGGTGCATGCGCCAGACAGGAAGGAACCGGGACAGACTCAGTGGGGGCTGTACAACGGCAGCCTGACGGCGCTCGAATGGGACAACTTTGCACCGATCAAACGCAGCCGGCATTTACTTGAGTTGCTGACCTGGTGCCATCGCAACGGCGTGATCGACAGCAGCACGCGTCTGGCCCTGCACCCGGGCGCCAGCGACCTGAGTGAATTTGAACTGTTCAATCTGCTTGGCAGCCTGCAGCAGAGTGTCGCCCTGCCCTTGGCCCCGCTTGCCGAAGAGCCGTTACTGCGCGCCAGTGTGCCAAGCGACGTATTAATGCTGGTAAACGTCGGCGTGGACCCGCTCAAGCATCATCGCGACTTGAACATCCTGATGACTACCGAGCGCACCGATTCCTTGAGTTATGCCGGAGTTCGCGAAAACCTGGTACTGACCCTGGATCAGGTCACGCTCAACAGCTGGAACGAGGTCATGGTCAGCCGGTTCGATGGCCCCCACGCCTTGCTCGACTGCGTTCGCGATTACCTCAACAATCTGCCTAAGGGACTGCAACAGCCGCGGCTGCGAGTCAGGTGTTTCTGCCACAACCGCGCGCAGTTTATCGCCCGACGCGTTGAAGAAATCGTCGACATGGCGCAAAACCTCCTGCTGAGCAGGCTCAATCACCGCTATCTGATTCAGGTCCAGCAGCACTACCACGTGCTGGAACTGGTGCCGGGCCAGGTTAATCACGTTGCTCTCGCGACACTGCCGGCACTGTTCGATTACCTGGGCGAAGAACTCGCGAACTACAGCCCGCTGCACCTGGACCCAATGGCACTGGAAGACCATGACCTGGCGCTGATTCTGCCCATGGGTCAGCCCGAAAGCCTGCAGGTTTTTTACCGCATTCATGACGATCAGGCCGATCTGTACGTACTGGATGAATACAACGCACTCTGGCAGCAGCATTTGCCTTATCACGATGAGCAAAGCCTGCTGGTGCCGCTGCAGCGCTTTCTGCAATCCATCCAGTACCGGCGCGACGCCTTGCTGTCGATGGACGCGACCCAGCCACAGCATCTTGAAGTGTTGTATTACCAGTTGCTGCCGTCCGGCCCTGCGCGCGCCCGCCGCGTGGAGACCCGTCCCGCACCGCAAACACCGGCCAACCAGCCGTTCTATGACGTGCAGGCGATCATCGGTAAAGCCGCAGCTGATGAAGTGCAGGTGACGTTGTATTGCAATCAAAGGGAGTTTTCGGAGTTGGAGCATGGCGACCAACTGTTCAGTGTGGTCGCCCGGGAAATCGTCGAGCAGCGCCGCGAGATTGAACGCTACCGCTGCTATATCACCGACCTGGACCTGTCGGGCCTGCTCGGTGATGGTCAGAGCTCAAGCAATTTGTATCTGCGCTACAAGGCTGATCTGGAGCGCGCGCTGAATGACGCGCTGGAGCAGATCTGACGGGGCCTATTCCGGAAAATGGCCGCCCTCGGCAGGCTGCGATTCCACTTCAAGCAGGGTCAGTTTGAGGGTCTTGCCGCCAGGCGCTGGCCAATCGATATGCTGGCCGACTTTCAGGCCGAGCAGCGCACTGCCGACGGGCGCCAGGATGGAAATCTTGCCTTCGTCGGCGTTGGCATCCTTGGGATAAACCAATGTGAGGTGATAGTCCTTGCCGCTGCTTTCTTCACGGCAATGCACTTTTGAATTCATGGTCACGACGTCGGCGGGCACCTCTTCGTGACCGACCAGAGTATCGGCGCGATCCAGTTCGGTTTGCAGCGCGATAACGCCCGGCAGCGTGTCGTCCAGGCTGTCGATCAGGCGCTCCAGACGTTGTACGTCCAGACGGGTAAGGGTGATGGAAGGTGCGGTCATGATCAGGGCAGACTCCTTTCTTCTGCACGAAAAAAGCAAAACCCCGCCAGAAAAAGGCGGGGTTTTCACGAACCTCGATGAGTTGAGGTGTACCCGGACACTACCACAGCACACCAAATAAACAAGATGGGCTGGTCTGAAGGTCAGGCACCGGCCTTGCGTTGCTCGGCCTGTGCGACGATCACGCGACGCCGCTGATCGTCGGCGGAACGCCATTCCCGGATG
>JALYPE010000912.1 GCA_030856525.1 Pseudomonadota bacterium
GATGATTGCGGTCAACTTGCAGCGCAACGTGTTTTCCTGGTCTTCCTCGATCTCGACCCAATTGCCCGGCACCAGTTGATCGACCTGTTGCAGGCCGGCATCATCGGTCGGCAATCGGGCCAAAGCGGCTGCGGCTTCAGCGTTCTGCAGGACGACGTCCTCGCGCACCTCAACCATCGCCGCATCGGCCGCTCTTACAAGTGTCAGCGGTTGGTCCGCGCGCTCGAACAATTGCAGATGCAACGTCTCCAGGTCGCTGAAAAACTCGCTGGTAGCAAATGGATCGAACGCCGAGGCGCTCAAGCCATCGCGCAACGATTTCAGCAGGCTAGGCACCAACGCCAGTAACTGTAAGTTCGCATCGGGCTCGTCGTGGCGCTGCACACTCCAGATCAATTGCTCCATGGTGTGCACATCGGCCTGCCACTCAGCCGACTGATCCCCGTGCTTCAAAAATGTCAGCAGCAGGACCTGAGCCCAAGCCTCCTGCACGAACGTCACAACCCTTTGTGGCAACACCTTGCCGAGCAAGGCCCGATTCACTGCCAGCCGGATGCGCTGACGGGCCAGCTCGGTTTTCGCACGACCTTCTTCAGCGTCGCGAGTACGCTGTTCCAACAGCTCGCTGCGCCGGCGTTCGTCGCTGGTGAACGCCAAAAAATCCGCCAGTAATTCGGAAAAAATAGTCGGGTCATCAACAAAATCGCTCAGCAAGCGCTGCACGACCTGATCGATGCGTACATACAGGCTGTCGCGTGCATCATCGTCGCTCTCGCCCCAACCCTTCGCCGCGTCCGCGATTTCATTGAGCAGACGCCGCGCCGGGTGGCTGCTGCGACTGAAAAAGCTTTTATCGAGGACGGCGACTTTCAGCATCGGGATCTGCAAGCGCGCGATCTGTGCCTTGAGCGAGTCCGGCAGGTTGCGGTCATCAAGGATGCAGTCGAACAACATCGCAATCAGATTGATGACATCCTCGTCAGCCACGGCAACCACGCGTGACGTGCCGGTCTTGACGCTGACCCGGGTCAACAACTGTTCGAGCTGGTTGCGCAGGTCGAAATCGTCCTGTACCGCCGGTTCAGGCACGTATTGCTGCAAATGCGAAAGCATGCGCAAGAGATCGCGGGTGGAAATCGGTTGCGCGGGCGCACTGGCTTCCAGGGTCGGCGCCACGCTGCCGCGCACGTGAGACAACAGCGTCTGCAGGGCGGTGAAAACCGCTTGAACGCTGCTATCGAGGGGCACGCTGACGGTTGGGTGGGCATTCACGAATTCGCTACGAACACCGGCTGTCGCGGGATCACTGACAGGTCGCGCCGGGGCCGGTTTGAGGCCTGGCAGGATGCCGTTGCTCATCAGCAACTGATTAACTTGCGAATACAGCAGATCGACGTCGCTTAGGACATAGCGCTCGAAGAGTTTGAGGATGACCAGCTTGACCTGGATTACCACGCCAAGGGTCTGTGCGGCCTGCACAAAATACTCGCAGATCATCGCCGGCCCCATCGGGTTATGCCCGGCGATGAGTTTTCGGCCCACCAACATGCTCAGTCTGGCGGTCAACTGGTCAAGCGCGTAGCCATCCCGGTTCAGCACTTTGCCGACCATCGCCTCTACCGCCACTGCCCTTTCCAGGTCATCGCGTGAGCACCCTGCCACATCGACTGCCAGCGCAGAGGGCGTTTTGCTGTTTTTGTCTTGCGTCAGGCGAATGAAAGACTCGAAGAACTGCTCGAAAAATACCCGTTCGATACTTTTGCGTTTGAGGCGCAAGTCGCGCATGGCTTCGAAGAAAATGTTCTGGTCGACATCGTTCCGTGCCCGGTCAGCCATCTCGAATAGCGTGTCGTCGGCATTTTCGAAAAGTTGCTGGAGGCCATGCCCGAGCTGCTGCGCGACCGAGTCGCGAACCTGCAGCAGAATCAGCGGCATGCGGGCAAGCGGCGAGTCATCCGACTGCTCGGTTGCCGCTTTGCGCAGGGGCACTACATTGCCGTCATTGTGCATCCAGGCCTCCTGAACCGATGATGCGGGAATCGTCATCTATGACCGAGCATACAGCCTGTCAAAGTCATGACGTCAAATGTGAGACAAATTATCGGATAAAAGACGTTACATTTGCCAGCGGGCTCTGGACCTGGATTGAAATAGACGTCTGCAGCCGGCAACAAGTTAGCAACCGGACACACTGAAATCGACCAAATGCACCATTCAGAGCCATTTGAGGGGGCCGCATGCCTTGGGTTGCTGCGCGCCATGGCCCTATAATCGGGCCACTTTGTTTGTGGAGTCCGTTATGCCGAACCTACGTCTCGCCGATTTGACTGCCGAAATCGAAGCCAACGTGCGCCGCGCGTTACTCGAAGACATCGGCAGCGGCGACATCACCGCGC
>JALYPE010000079.1 GCA_030856525.1 Pseudomonadota bacterium
GGTCTGAACTGATCGTTCCCATGCTCCCGCGTGGGGACGATCGAACGGCACAGAATCAGATCCGCCAGAAAGGCTTCAAGCCCTCCTCCCGCGCTTGCTCCCGGCTCAAACCAACATCATTCAACTGCTCCGCCGTCAGGTCCAGCAACGCCTTGCGTGTGTGCAGACGATGCCAGAACAGACCCCAGCGACTCAGGCCCGCCGGCGCGTTGCGGATGATCGCCTCGCGCGCGGCGTTTTTCTGCCCTGCCGCCAGTTCCTGACTGTGTAATGTCAGCCGCACATCGCTCAAGCCGTTCATTTTGATTGCTCCTGTTTACATGGGTAGCCAGAGCTTTCATGATGCGTTCACGGCGAAAAGCATTACAGATTCAAACGGATTGTATTAATTCAATACAGATTCGCAGCTTCGACCTCTGAATCTAGATTTATCAACTCATCTGTATTGGTTTGGCGATTCAATCACACCGAGGCTGCATCATGACCCTCTACGTTAACCTGGCCGAATTACTCGGCACCCGGATCGAACAAGGCTTCTACCGTCCCGGCGACCGGTTGCCCTCGGTGCGGGCGTTGAGCGTGGAGCACGGCGTCAGCCTGAGCACGGTGCAACAAGCCTATCGAGTGCTGGAAGACAGCGGCCTGGCGATGCCCAAACCGAAATCCGGCTACTTCGTTCCGGTCAGCCGGGACCTGCCCGAGCTGCCCGCGATCGGCCGCCCGGCCCAGCGACCCGTGGACATTTCCCAGTGGGACCAGGTACTGGAGCTGATCCGCGCGGTGCCGCGCAAAGACGTGGTGCAGCTGGGACGCGGCATGCCGGACATCACAACGCCAACCATGAAGCCACTGCTGCGCAACCTGGCACGCATCAGTCGTCGACAGGACATGCCCGGTCTGTATTACGACAACATTCACGGCACTCTCGAACTGCGCGAACAGATTGCCCGATTGATGCTCGACTCCGGTTGCCAATTGACCTCGAACGATCTGGTGATCACCACCGGCTGCCACGAAGCGTTATCCACCAGCGTCCGTGCAATTTGCGAACCGGGCGACATCGTCGCCGTCGATTCACCCAGCTTTCATGGCGCCATGCAGACACTCAAGGGCCTCAACATGAAGGCCCTGGAAATCCCCACTGACCCGCTCACCGGCATCAGCCTGGATGCACTGGAACTGGCGCTCGAGCAGTGGCCGATCAAAGTCATACAGTTGACGCCCAACTGCAATAACCCGTTGGGCTACATCATGCCGGAGTCGCGCAAACGCGCGTTGTTGACCCTCGCTCAGCGTTTCGACGTGGCGATTATCGAGGACGATGTGTATGGCGAACTGGCCTACACCTATCCACGCCCGCGCACGATCAAATCCTTCGACGAGGATGGCCGTGTCCTGCTGTGCAGTTCATTTTCCAAAACGCTGGCGCCGGGTCTGCGTATCGGCTGGGTCGCGCCGGGCCGATATCTGTAGCGGGTGCTGCACATGAAATACATCAGCACCGGCTCCACGGCGCCACAACCACAGATCGCGATCGCCGAATTCCTCCAGGCCGGGCATTTCGAGCCGCATCTGCGACGGATGCGTACGCAGTACCAGCGCAATCGCGACGTGATGATCGACTGGGTAACTCGCTATTTTCCTACCGGCACCCGCGCCAGTCGCCCACAAGGAAGTTTCATGCTGTGGGTGGAATTGCCGGAGGGTTTCGACACCTTGAAACTCAATCGCGATCTGCATGACCAAGGTGTGCAGATCGCCGTCGGCAGCATCTTTTCCGCCTCCGGCAAATACCGCAATTGCCTGCGGATGAACTACGCTGCCAAACCAACACCACAGATCGAAGAAGCAGTACGCAAGGTTGGCGCAGCAGCTATCAGATTGCTCGCGGAAACTGACAGCTTCACGGACTGACCTTTATCAGGAAATCAGCGTCCTATGTCGACACCTGCCGCCAATCGGAACGATCCTACGTGAGATTCAGACAGCCCCTGCTTGCTCTCTTCCTGCTCGCCTCGTTCCTTGGCGGTTGCGCCAGTTTCGACGTTCAACGTGAACCCAGCCACGCCCTGCCTGCCAGCGATTCTGCATTCGGGCGCTCGATTCAGGCTCAGGCCGCGCCGCACGAGGGCAAGTCAGGATTCCGCCTGCTGTCCAATAGCAGCGAAGCCTTCACTGCTCGCGCCGAGCTGATTCGCAACGCGCAAAGCAGCCTCGACTTGCAGTACTACATTGTCCACGACGGCATCAGTACGCGAATGCTGGTGGAGGAACTGCTCAAGGCGGCCGACCGTGGCGTGCGCGTGCGCATCCTCCTTGACGACACCACCAGCGATGGCCTGGACTGGATCATCGGCACGCTGGCGGCGCACCCGCAGATCCAGATTCGCCTGTTCAACCCCCTGCATCTCGGTCGCGCCACCGGTGTCACGCGGGCGATGGGCCGACTGTTCGACCTGTCGCTGCAACATCGGCGCATGCACAACAAGCTGTGGCTGGCGGATAACAGCGCAGCCATCGTTGGCGGGCGCAACCTGGGCGATGAATATTTCGACGCCGAGCCCAACCTGAATTTCACCGACATCGACATGCTCGGCATCGGCCCTGTCGCCGAACAACTCGGGCACAGTTTCGATCAGTACTGGAACAGCGCGCTGAGTAAACCGATCGATCAATTCCTGTCCAGCAAGCCGACCCAAAAGGATCTGCAGAACAGCCGCGCTCGCCTGGAAGAATCGCTGGAGGAAACGCGCAAACAGAATCACGCGCTGTACCAGCAGTTGATGACCTTCACCACCGATCCGCGCATGGACATCTGGCGCCGCGAGCTGATCTGGGCCTGGAACCAGGCACTCTGGGATGCGCCGAGCAAGGTCTTGTCAAAGGGTGAACCCGACCCGCACTTGCTGCTCACGACTCAACTGGCGCCTGAACTGAAAGGCGTCAGCAAGGACCTGGTGCTGATCTCGGCCTACTTCGTTCCCGGCGAGCCGGGCCTGGTGTACCTCACCGGTCGCGCTGATGCCGGGGTTGCGGTCAGCCTGTTGACCAATTCACTGGAGGCCACCGACGTTCCGGCCGTGCATGGCGGTTATGCGCCCTATCGCAAGGCGTTGCTGGAACATGGCGTGAAACTCTACGAGCTGCGTCGTCAGCCAGGCGAAGGCGGCGGCAGCGGCCCGGTGTTCTACGGCAGATCTTTCCGAGGTTCGGATTCCAGCCTGCACAGCAAAGCGATCATTTTCGACCAGCAGAAATCCTTCATCGGCTCGTTCAATTTCGACCCGCGCTCAGTGCTGTGGAACACCGAAGTCGGCGTCCTGGTGGACAGTCCCGAACTGGCCGCGCATGTGCACAGAGCCGCGATGGAGGGCATGGCGCCGGCGCTGAGTTATCACGTCAAACTGGAGAACGACAAGGTCGTGTGGGTAACGGAAGATGACGGCAAGATGCACACATTGACCAGGGAACCGGGCAGTTTTTGGCGGAGGTTCAATTCCTGGTTCAGCACGGCGGTCGGGCTGGAGCGGATGCTCTAACAGACGGTGAAACATTGTAGGAACGAGCCTGGTCGCGAAGGTCGTCAACAAAACGCTGACCACCTGGCACCCCGCAGCGATCTCGGGTTTATCGCGATCGGGCTCGCTCCTACATGTTAGGCCTGCCTGGCAGTTGCTCAGCGTCAGCCTGGCTCGGCGACCGCGCCGAACGCACCCTGACGGGTCAGCAGAATCACCAGCCCCAACGCCCCGGCCGCCATCAACAACGGCAGCGCATGCCCGCTGATCCACTGGCTGCCCGCCCCGGCCGCCAGCGGACCGATCAGGCAACCAATCCCCCACAACTGCGCGATATGCGCATTGGCGCGCACCAGGGCGTCGTCGCGATAGCGTTCGCCGATCAGGATCAGCGACAGGGTGAACAATCCACCCGCACTGGCGCCGAACAACACCCACAGCGGCCAGATCATCAGCGTGTCGATCAGCAACGGGATGGCCAGACTCGACACCAGCAGGATCACCGCGCAACCGGTGAACAG
>JALYPE010000915.1 GCA_030856525.1 Pseudomonadota bacterium
CGCTCCCACAGGGGAATGCATTCCAATGTGGGAGCGGGCTTGCTCGCGAAGAGGCCATTACAGGCTCGGCAACAACTTCACCACCACCAACTCATTCAGGCAACGCGTTGCCAACAACTCAGTTGCCGCATTGATGTCCGGCGCAAAAAACCGGTCCTTCTCATAAAACGGCACCTCAGCGCGCAAAATCGCGCGGGCTTTTTCCAGCTTCGCCGAGGTCTTCAAGCCGTTACGCAAATCCAGCCCCTGACACGCCGCCAGCCATTCCACCGCCAGCACGCCGCGGGTGTTTTCGGCCATTTCCCACAAGCGCTTGCCGGCCGCCGGGGCCATCGAGACGTGGTCTTCCTGATTCGCCGAAGTCGGCAGGCTGTCCACCGAATGCGGATGGGACAAGGCCTTGTTCTCGCTGGCCAGCGCCGCTGCGGTCACTTGAGCGATCATGAAACCGGAATTGACGCCGCCATTGGCCACCAGAAACGGCGGCAGTTGCGACATGTGCTTGTCCATCATCAACGAAATGCGGCGCTCGCTCAGCGAGGCGATCTCGGCAATGGCCAACGCCATGTTGTCCGCAGCCATCGCCACGGGCTCGGCGTGGAAGTTACCGCCGGAGATCACGTCGCCTTCAGCGGCGAACACCAGCGGGTTGTCGGACACCGCGTTGGCTTCGACCGCGAGCACTTCGGCAGCCTGACGGAACTGGGTCAGGCAGGCGCCCATGACCTGTGGTTGGCAACGCAAGGAATACGGGTCCTGAACCTTGTCGCAGTTCTGATGCGAATCGGACACTTCGCTGCGCTCACCGAGCAAATCGCGATAGGCGGCAGCGGCGTCGATCTGGCCTTTCTGGCCACGGGCGGCATGGATGCGTGCGTCGAACGGCGAGCGCGAGCCCAGCACCGCTTCGACCGTCAGGGCGCCCAGCGCCACGGCGCCAGCGAACAGGTCTTCACCCTCAAACAAGCCGCGCAATGCATAAGCGGTCGACACCTGCGTGCCGTTGAGCAGCGCCAGACCTTCTTTCGCCGCCAGCGTCAGCGGGGTCAGACCGGCAACTTTCAGCGCCTCGGTGGCGTTCAGCCATTCGCCCTTGTAGCGGGCCTTGCCCTCACCCAGCAGCACCAGCGACATATGCGCCAACGGCGCGAGGTCACCGGATGCACCGACCGAACCTTTCAGCGGAATGTGCGGATACACCTCGGCATTGATCAGCGCGATCAGCGCATCGATCACCACCCGGCGAATCCCGGAAAAACCACGGCTCAGGCTGTTGACCTTGAGCACCATGACCAGCCGCACCAACGCATCGCTGATCGGTTCGCCGACACCGGCAGCGTGCGACAACACCAGCGAGCGCTGGAGGTTTTCCAGGTCTTCGCTGGCAATGCGCGTCGAGGCGAGCAGGCCGAACCCGGTGTTGATGCCGTAAGCAGTGCGGTTTTCGGCGAGGATCTGCTCGACGCAGGCGACGCTGGCTTCGATCTGCGCCGAGGCACTGTCGTCGAGAGTGATCCGCACCGGCTGCTGATAAATGTCACGCAGTTGGGCAAGGCTCAGTTGGCCGGGAATCAGGTTAAGCGCAGTCATTCAAATGCTCCTTTTGAGAGTTTGTTATTAACTACCAGTCGCTCCGGAGCATTCCGTTATCCGTCGCCTCGCGTCTGTTGGACGATCCGCGCCTTGGCACGCTGGTATGGGTATTAATCAGTGCAAATCAGGTAGCGCGTTGTGCAGCCGATCGGGATCTTTCAGAACGCTGGCGGCAGCGGCGATGTCCGGCGCCAGCCAGCGATCCTGGTCATAGGCCGGAACCTGTTCGCGCAGCAGTCGCCACGCGATATCGGTGCCAGCACCGAAGCGTTGTTCCTTGAGAAATTCGAAGGCCTGGGCCGCCAGTAAATACTCGATGGCGAGGATCTGCGTGCAGTTCTCCAGCGCTCGGTGCAGCTTCAGTGCAGCGTTGGTGCCCATGCTCAGATGGTCTTCCTGCAGGCCCGAGGTGACGTAGTTGTCGAGCACCGCCGGTTGCGCCAACTGCCGGTTTTCCGCGCACAGTGACGCGGCGACGTATTGCACGATCATCATTCCCGAGTTCACCCCGGGGTTGGCGACCAGGAAGGCCGGCAGCCCGCTGACATGCGGGTTGATCAAACGGTCGAGGCGCCGCTCGGCGATGGAGCCGATTTCGGCCATGGCGATGGCCAGCAGATCGGCCGCCATTGCCACTGACTGGCCATGCGGGTTGGCCTGGGACATCACCCGATAGGCTTCCGGGGTACCCAGCAGCAGCGGGTTGTCGGTGCAGCCATTGAGCTCGATTTCGATCTGCTTTGTCGCGTGGTCGAGCTGATCGCGTGCAGCACCGTGAACCTGAGGAATCGAGCGGATGCTCAGCGCATCCTGGGTGCGAATGCCTTTGCTTGAGGCGATCACTACACTGCCCTCAAGCAACGAGCGCAGATTGCTGCCGACCCGTTGCATGCCCGGGTGCGGCTTGAGCGCGATGATCTCTGCGTCGAAGGCAGCGATCTGACCGCGTTGCGCTTCGAAACTCATCGCAGCGATAACATCGGCCCACTGCAGCAGACGCGTTGTATCGGCAATTGCCAGGCAGCTCATCCCGGTCATGCACGGTGTGCCATTGACCAGGCACAAGCCATCTTTCGCACCGAGCTGAACCGGCTGCAAACCTTCTTCAGCCAACGCCTGTTGCGCCGCAACAATCTGCCCGCGATAGCTGACGTTGCCGACGCCCAGCAGCGCGATGCTGATATGCGCCATGTGCGTCAGGTAACCGACCGAACCCTGCGACGGCACTTGCGGGGTGATGCCGCGATTGAGCAGCGCCAGCAAGGCTTCGATCACTTGGCGATGCAAGCCGGATTTGCCCTGGCTGAAGTTGATGATGGCCGCGCACATGATCGCCCGGGTTTGTTCGTCGGCCAGTGGTGCGCCAACGCCACAGGCGTGGCTGAGCAGCGTGTTGCGCGACAGCTGGCTGAGTTGTTCATCCTTGAGCGAGACGTTGCAGAGCGCGCCGAGGCCGGTGTTGACACCGTAGGCGCGCTCACCGCTGGCGACAATGCGCTGGACGATCGCCTGGGCATTATCGATGCGCGCCCAGGCGTCTGCGGACAGCGCGAGCTGCGCGCCGTGACGGGCGACGGCGAGCACATCCTGCCAACGCAGCGGGGCGTTGGCGATAACGATTTTTTCTGCCTGGGACATCGGAAGCCTCATACCAATTCTGTTGATGCATGAAATCCTGTGGCGAGGGGATTTATCCCCGTTCGGCTGCGCAGCAGTCGCAACACATTTACACGCGCAATTGCTGAAAAACTGCGGTGGCAGGTTTTGGGGCGGCTTCGCCACCAACGGGGATAAATCCCCTCGCCACAGCAGCAGTCCAGGTTCAGACGACTGCAGCCCGCCGCTGCACGAACCGGTCGACATACTCATCCGCCGGCGAATGCAGGATCTCCCTCGGCGTGCCGACCTGAATCAGGCGCCCGTCCTTGAGGATCGCGATGCGGTTACCAATCCGCACCGCTTCGTCGAGGTCATGGGTGATGAAGACGATGGTCTTGTGCAGGGTCTTCTGCAGCTCCAGCAGCTGATCCTGCATTTCGGCGCGAATCAACGGATCGAGGGCGCTGAACGCTTCGTCCATCAGGATGATGTCGGTGTCCGCGGCCAGGGCGCGGGCCAGGCCGACACGCTGGCGCATGCCGCCAGAGAGCTGATGCGGGTATTTGTTTTCGTAGCCTTTGAGGCCCACGGTATTGATCCAGTGCAGCGCGCGTTCGCTGCACATCTGTTTGCTCTCGCCACGCACTTTCAGTCCGTAGGCGACGTTGTCCAGCACAGTCTTGTGCGGCAACAAGCCGAAGCTCTGGAACACCATGCTGATCTTGTGCCGGCGAAATTCGCGCAGGGCTTCCATGTCGTACTGCAGGATGTCCACGCCATCCACCAGGATCGCACCGCTGGTGGGATCGATCAGGCGATTGAAGTGGCGCACCAACGTGGATTTGCCCGAGCCGGACAGACCCATGATCACGAAGATCTCACCGGTGCCGATGCTCAACGACAGGTCATTGACGCCGACTACGCAACCCGTTTCGGCGAGCACCTGATCCTTGGTTTTGCCCTGCCCCACCATGGCCAGCGCTTCCCTGGAACGGTTGCCGAAAATCTTGAAGACGTTTTTGACTTCGATCTTGCTGATGGCTTCGTTGCTCATTTGCTCACCTCATGCCGTGGCCGACCGTACGCCTGAGTAATGCGGTCGATCACCACTGCCAGAA
>JALYPE010000081.1 GCA_030856525.1 Pseudomonadota bacterium
CGCGTGGAGTACACCGACGAAAAAACCGGCAAGCTGTATAGCGCTGAAAGTATTCAGCTGAGCACCGGCCCGGTTCACGATTCAACCAATATTCCAGTGAAGCTCACGGCGTTCCTGGGCAGCAACCAGCCTGTCCTGCGGGTGCGTACCGAGCTCAACGGCGAGCTGCGCTTCGAGCACGCGTTGCAGCGTTACAAATTCGAAGACATGAAATTGTCTGGTGAAGTCGCCGGTGAGCCGTTGCAAGGCAAGACCATGACGTTCGCTGCTCAGGGTCAATTGTTGCTGGATAAAGCCGCAAATGTCGCCGAATGGACCGGCATAAAGATCTCTGCCAACCAGATGCGCGCACTCGGTGAACTGAAGGTCAACGATCTCGACAAAACGCCGCAGATCACCGGCGGTATTTCGATCGCCCAGTTCGATCTGGCGAAATTCGTCGACAGCATCGGCCAGAAACTGCCGGCCATGGCCGAGGGCAGTCTGAGCAAGGTCGAACTGGTCAGCCGCGTTGCAGGCACGCCGAACAGCCTGTCGCTGGACAACATCAATCTGAAAGTCGACGACAGCAATTTCAGTGGGCGCATTGCCGTCGAGAATTTCGCCAAGCAATCGCTGCGGGCCATTCTCAAGGCCGATACGTTCAATGTTGATCGCTACCTGCCGCCAAAGTCCGCCGAAGCCAGCAGCGCAACGCAAGTGCGTCAGGCCGAAGTGGCGAGTACCGAAGCCAGTGCCATGGCAGGCGCGGGCAGCACACCGCTGCCGGACAAACCCACCAAAGGCGCCTGGAGCACCGAGCGTCTGTTGCCGGTGGAGCGCCTGAGCAAGCTCGACGTGGACGCCGACCTGACCTTCGGCCTGCTGACCCTCGACAAGTTGCCTATCCAGAATGCCGCGCTCAAAGCCACCGGCCAGGGCGGCCTGCTGACACTCGAGAATCTGCGCGGCGACCTGTACAACGGCAACTTCGAAGCCAGGGGCACCCTCGACGTGCGTCAACAAGTGCCCGCGTTGAGCATGCAGACCAATATCAGCAAAGTCCCGGTGGAAAAAATCCTTGAAAGCCAGGGTAAAAATCCGCCGGTCAAAGGCCTGATCACACTTAACAGCGACCTGACCGGCAGCGGTAATAGCCAGAAGGCGCTGATCGAAAGCCTTAACGGCAGTGCCAGCTTCGTCATCAACAACGGCGTGCTCCTCAACGCGAACCTCGAGCAGCAACTGTGCAAAGGCATCGCTACGCTCAACCGCAAAACCCTGAGCGGCGAGCCGCGCGGCAAGGACACGCCGTTTCAGGAGCTCAACGGCAACCTGACCTTCCATAACGGCGTCGCCAGCAATCCGGATTTGCGGGTTCGTATCCCGGGCATGGCCGTTAAGGGTGAGGGCGACATCGATCTGCGGGTGCTGGGCATGGATTATCGCGTCGGAATCATCGTCGAGGGCGACAAGAGCGACATGCCCGATCCGGCCTGCCAGGTTAGTGAGAAATTCGTCGGCATTGAATGGCCGCTGCGCTGCCGTGGCCCACTGGAACTCGGCGCCAAGGCATGCCGTCTCGACAACGAACGCATGGGCCAGGTCGCTGGCAAACTGGCGGGCGACAAACTAAGCGACAAAATTGACGAGAAACTTGGCGACAAAGTCAGCCCTGAGCTAAAAGACGCGTTGAAGGGGCTGTTCAAGCGATGAGAGCGGAGCAGTTTTCAGCGGCCGTGCTGGATTGGTACGACCGCCATGGCCGCCACGACTTGCCTTGGCAGCAAGGCATCACGCCTTACCGGGTGTGGGTCTCGGAAATCATGTTGCAGCAAACCCAGGTCAGCACCGTGCTGAATTACTTCGACCGCTTCATGGCGTCCTTGCCTACGGTCGAAGCTTTGGCCGCCGCCCCGGAAGATGAAGTCCTCCACCTGTGGACAGGCCTCGGCTATTACACACGCGCCCGCAACTTGCAGAAGACCGCAAAAATAGTCGTCGCTGAATACGGCGGCGAATTTCCGCGCGATGTCGAGAAGCTGGTCGAGCTGCCGGGCATCGGCCTGTCCACCGCAGGCGCTGTCGCCAGCCTGAGCATGGGTTTGCGCGCACCGATTCTGGATGGCAACGTCAAACGCGTTCTGGCGCGCTTTACGGCGCAAGAGGGCTATCCCGGCGAGCCGAAGGTGGCCAAACAGCTGTGGGCGAATGCCGAGCGTTTTACGCCGCACGATCGAGTCAACGCTTATACGCAGGCGATGATGGATCTGGGCGCTACGCTATGCACGCGCAGCAAACCGAGTTGCCTGTTGTGTCCGCTGGAAAAAGGCTGCGAAGCGCACCTGCTTGGCCTGGAAACCCGCTATCCGATCCCCAAGCCGCGCAAAGCCGTGCCGCAGAAACGCACGCTGATGCCGATGCTGGCAAACGATGAAGGTGCGATTCTGCTTTACCGTCGACCTTCCACAGGCTTGTGGGGCGGTCTCTGGAGCCTGCCGGAACTCGACGACCTCGACGACCTGCAGCACCTGGCCACACAGCACTCGCTGCAATTGGGTACGCAACAGGCCCTGCCGAGCCTGGTGCACACCTTCAGTCATTTTCAGTTATCCATCGAACCCTGGCTGGTTCAGGTTCAGGAGGCCGGCCATCACGTGGCCGAGGCCGACTGGCTCTGGTATAACCTCGCCACCCCGCCGCGCCTGGGCCTTGCCGCCCCGGTCAAAACCTTGCTCGAACGCGCGGCCGCCGTATTGAACGCAGGAGAGTCGTCATGACCCGCACCATCATGTGCCGCAAGTACAAAGAAGAATTGCCCGCCCTTGAGCGCGCTCCATTCCCGGGCGCAAAAGGTCAGGACATTTTTGACCACGTCTCGGCCAAGGCCTGGGCCGACTGGCAGAAACACCAGACCCTGCTGATCAACGAAAAACGCCTGAACATGATGAACGCCGAAGACCGCAAATATTTGCAGGGCGAGATGGACAAGTTCTTTTCCGGAGAGGAATACGCCAAGGCCGACGGCTACGTGCCACCTGCTGAATAATCCCGCTTTCTCGGGGGTTGGATCGTAAGCGACGGTAATAATTAAATATTTTTTGAAAACTTGCTTGACGACCCCCTGAAAAACCCGTTTAATGCGCCCCGTTGCCCAGATAGCTCAGTCGGTAGAGCAGGGGATTGAAAATCCCCGTGTCGGCGGTTCGATTCCGTCTCTGGGCACCAAATACCGAAAACCCTGAATCGCAAGATTCAGGGTTTTTTTATGCCTGGGATTTGATCACGCGTCCGTCAGAGCATCCGGCGTGCCAGAGCCGCGCTCGCCACGAACCGCCTTTATCTGCAAATTTTCGGGCGAATTCTTCCGAAACAACAATACGCCCGTCGGCCAAAAGTTAGATGGTAGCCTTGCTCGGCGAGTAGGACACTCGCCACGGACTGCTTGAAAAACGTGCAATGAATCGCTACCCCCACGGATGGAATAATGACGGAAGCTATCAAGCGACGCATTCGGACTGTTGAGTCCTGCGTCGAACAGGAAGTTGGAACCCACAGGTTTACCACCGCACAATCAAGGCTGCTTCACCTTTACTCTGAAGATCTGGCCGCCTTGGGCGGTCCGCAATCTTCAGGTGCTAACGCCAAGGCCTCCAAAGGGGCCACAGAGCTGAAGCGTTTGTTTTCCGATGATCAGAATGTACTTCTGACCGCTTATTCGGATGGGCTGGTTTCTCTGCTGATCTTTGATGGGTTGCAACGGATCACCGACGCGAGTCCGCCCGCCCAGCTCCCTGACCTCACAGCCCTGGAGAATCGATACGACGTCCTCTGCCTGGCTGCCCGCAATCAAATCCTGTTGAAGCTGGTGGACAACAGCGCCTTCGCCTACGACATGGATAACGAAGGGAAACTGGTTCGACTGGTTGCCAACTTCAAGGGCGGCGGGCTGACGGTGATCCACGACGAGCCCACCATCAAAGAACTGAGCTCCCACTCCGGCCTGGCGCTCGGTCCGCACACCGAGGCGCCCTACTGGTGCGCAGTGAATGCGGAAAACGGGCACTCGCCCTCCCCCTCTTCTCTGATTCTCTCAGCCCTGTGGAATCCAGGCCTGGAACCCACCCAGGTGATACCGCTTCCACCGATACTGGACAAAATCGGTATTACCCACAGCCTTGCCCTGACCACGCCTAATTTTCAATTTACTCGCAGTGACTCTTTCGTCGATGGCAAGGGTGAGGACGGTCGGAATGTGTCGATTCTGCAGTTCGATGAACAGGTCGGTTGGGCGGCTCGCTTTAACTCATACCGTTTTACACTCCAGGACAATGCTTCCCACCTGGTGGAAAGGGCCTACACCGCGCTTTGCCAGGCGATAGGTGAGGCAACTCCCGTCCAATTCACACTCACTCAAGAGTCGGCCATGATCATTAATAATGTCCGGGCCCTGCATTGTCGCGAAGTCATCAAAGACAATAGACGTGTGCTGGTGCGGGTTTTCGGCCTGTCAAAATTTTCCTCCCCGATGGTTATTTCAGAAGACCCGCTGCTGCTGCGGGGATGACCCCCTGTTTAACGCGCAACCGCTCAACCGCCAGTCATTGGTGGAGTGCAAAGGATTCATAGAAGAGGAAGTACGATGTCATGGGATGTCATTGGCATACTGGCGCTCGTCGCGTTTTGCGCCGGGTTTTTTGATGCGATCGCAGGGGGCGGCGGTTTGATCACCCTGCCTGCGCTGTTCCTGGCCGGGATGGACCCGATCAGCGCCATTGCCACAAACAAGTTCCAGGCGGCTTCAGCCACTGTTTCGGCGACCGTAACCTTTGCCCGTAAAGGAATGATCGAATGGCGCGAGGGCCGCTGGCTGATTGTTTGCGCATTTCTGGGTGGCGCCGGTGGGGCCTTGCTGGTCAGTTCGATAGATAAGCGTTATCTGGAAGTCTTAGTGCCGATCATGCTGATACTGGTGGCTATCTATTTTGCGCTGTCACCGAAACTGGCCAACGAAGACCGGCGCAAGAAATTCGGCATTCTGCTTTTCTCTTTTACGGTGGCGCCGATCCTGGGCTTCTACGACGGTATTTTTGGCCCCGGTGTCGGCTCGTTCTTCATCGTCGGTTTCGTGCTCCTGTGCGGCTCGGGGATGATGCGGGCCATGAGCTTTACCAAACTCGCCAATGCCTCATGCAACCTGGGCTCTTTGT
>JALYPE010000021.1 GCA_030856525.1 Pseudomonadota bacterium
CGCCAGCCCTACGCCGAGGATCGCTACCAGTGCTGGCGGCACGGCGCGAGTCAGACGCGGCAGCAAGTAGACAATGGCCATGGTCGCAGCGACCAGTCCGGCCATCAGGTACAACGGCGGACCGGTCAGCCAGCTTTCGCCGCTCTTGAAGTGTTCAAGTTGCGCCAGCGCAATGATGATCGCCAGGCCGTTGACGAACCCGAGCATTACCGGGTGGGGCACCATCCGCACCAGTTTGCCCAGCTTGAGCAGGCCGAACGCGAGCATGATCAGGCCACCTAGCAGGACGGTCGCAAGCAGATATTGCACACCGTGTTGCACCACCAACGCCACGATCACCACCGCCATCGAACCGGCCGCCCCCGAGACCATCCCCGGCCGCCCACCGAACAGCGCGGTCAGGGTGCAGATGATGAACGCGCCATAGAGCCCCATCAGCGGGTTGAGGTGGGCGACCAGCGCGAAGGCGATGCATTCGGGGAGCAGGGCGAAAGAGGTGGTGAGTCCGGCCAGGACATCGGCGCGCAGACGTTGTGCTTTCATGGGGGGCGGGACACGGCAAGGAAATGAGGAAGCGGATGTTACGGAATTGGGGGCGATCCGGCCACTTTCGCCGGATCCGGAAATGCCATCGCGGGCAAGCCTTGCTCCCACATCGGTCTTCAGTCTGCACGACGCAAAATCTGTGGGAGTGTGCGGGCTGCGATCCGACTTGCCCGCGATGGCAGTAGCGCGGTCTAAACCGAGCTCAAACCATCTCGTCCCGAATCCACTCAACCACCGAGGTCCGCTGCGGCGCCCAGCCGAGCAACTCACGCGCGTGCTTCCCGCGCACCCGGCTGTTGGAGCCCAGCCCGTAATTGGCCATTTCATAGCCCCACTCGGCCTCGGCCTCTTGCAGCGGCCAGTCCTGCGGCGCACCCAGCTTCAACGCTTCGGCAATCGCGGTAGTCATCTCGATGAACGACGCCTCACCGCTTTCGACAAAGTAGAACGTGCCCGGCACATTCTTGTTCAGCGCCAACAGATACAGGGCAACCACGTCTTCAATGTGCACGTTGGACCAGGTGTTCTGACCCGTACCGACATGCCGCACCACCCCGCTTTTGCGCGCCTGTTTGAGCAAGCGCGGCAACTGCACACTGTCGCGCTTGACGCCCAGGCTGTGGCCGTAAATCAGCGTGTTGCAGATGACGGCCGAGTTCACGCCGTCCTGCGCGGCGGCGAGGATCAGGTTGTCGATGGCCACGCGATCAGCCTTGTCGGCAGTCGGTTCGGGCAAGGCACCTTCGTGATAGATGACCTCGCTGGACTTGCCGCCCGACGCATCGCCGACGATGCTCGAACCACTGGTATGCAGGAACACTTTATGCGAACCGCGCAATGCGCCGAGCAACGCTTCAACCGCTGCGCGATGGTCACTGCTGGCGGCGTTGATCACGGCGTCCGCAGCGCGAGCCTGTTCGGCCAACAGTGCGCTGTCGTCAAGAGTGCCTATCACTGGAGTAATGCCAAGCGCGCTCAATTCGGCGGCTTGTTCGACGCTGCGCACCAGGCCAGTGACTGTGTGGCCGGCCCGGACCAGACCGGTGGCGATGGAGCCGCCGATGAAACCTGCGGCGCCGGTAACGAAAACGTTCATGGAGAAACTCCCTGCGTGGATAAGTGATGCAACGAGTCTCCGGCATTCACCTCTGCCGAAAAATCCCTGCCGACCCAATTCACTCTTGCGCAGGAATCACGAATCAGCCAGCAAAGTCAGCCAGTGCATACCGGGCCAATTTGCCCTGGATGAAGTCCAGGAAGCATTGAATCCGCAAGGCCAGTTGCGAATTTCGGTAGTACACCGCGTTGATCGGCTGACGATAGCCGCTGTTGAACTCCGCCAACACCGCCACTAAACGCCCGGCGCGGATGTCTTCGATGGTCATGAAATGTGACAGGCTGGCAATGCCTTGGCCTTCGAGCGCCAGGTGCCGCAGGGTTTCGCCGCTGGAGGCGCTGATCGACGCTTCGATCGGCCAGCGATCGCCATGCACATGACGCAGCGGCCACTGATTAAGCCCTTCGTTTTGGGTGAACCCCAGCAGCGTATGGTTGGCCAGATCGGCCACTTGCGCTGGGCTGCCGTGTTGTTCCAGGTAAGCCGGGCTGGCGACGATGTGCAGCGGACTGCAGCCCAGAGACCGCGCGTGCAGCGTCGAGTCGGCCAGCGCGCCGATGCGGATGGCGATGTCGGTGCTTTGCTCGAGCAGGTCGATGATCAGGTCGTTGCTGTTGAGTTCCAGTTGAATGTCCGGATACAGCCGGCGGAACTCATCGATGTACGGCACGATGGCGTGCAGCATGAACGGTGCGGCGGCATTGATGCGCAGACGTCCGGACGGCGTTTGCTGGCGCGAGGACAGACGTTCTTCGAGCTCTGCCATCTGATCGAGAATCAGCTTGGCGTGTTCGAAAAAATACTTGCCCTCCTCGGTCAGGTCCATGCGTCGCGTGGTGCGGTTGATCAGCGTAGTGTCGAGTTTCGCCTCCAGCCGCGACAACGTGCGACTGACCGCTGACGGCGTTTGCCCAACCTGCTCGGCGGCTGCGGAAATCGACCCGCACTCAATCACGCAGACGAAAATCTGCAATTCATCGGATCTGGCTTTCAAGTGTTTTCTCTTTACGCTGATCGGCGACTGGACATCGCAAAGATCGCAGCCTTAGGCAGCTCCTACAAGGGTTGGCACTGTGCCTGTTTACCCGTAGGAGCTGCCGAAGGCTGCGATCTTTCTCGCCGTTGCGACGGATAGTAGCCGCAAACGATTAAGCCGACAGGCCAAACACCTCTTTCAGGTGCTGTTCATAGCGCGCCACGTCAGCCTCAATGTTCGGGCGCTTCATCACGTCCACACTAAGGAACGTCGGCAAGCCGGTCATGCCGAGGAATTCGTTGGCTTTATGGAACGGGAAATACACCGCGTCCACGCCTTTGCCTTCAAAGAAGTCAGTGGGGTCATCGAAGGCTTGCTGCGGTGCATTCCAGGTCAACGACAGCATGTACTGCTTGCCGTGTAGCAGGCCACCGCTGCCATATTTTTGCGAGGCATCGGAACGGGTCCGGCCATCGCTGGCGTAGAGGCTGCCGTGGCCTTCGGTGAAGACTTCATCGAGGTATTTCTTCACGATCCACGGTGCGCCCATCCACCAGCCCGGCATTTGATAAATGATTACGTCAGCCCAGAGAAATTTGGCAACTTCGTCGGCGAGGTCGTAACCCTCGTCAATGAACGTGGTTTTCACGTCGACACCGCCGCGGTCGAGCACGCTCAGTGCGGCTTCTTGCAAAGTAGCGTTATAGCGACCGTCGGAATGCGCGAATTTTTTACCGCCGTTGAGCAAGAGGACTTTTTTCATGGGAGGGCTCGCAAGGTCAGGGATTTGGATGGCGGCAGATTAACGACCAGCCTCGCGCGGAATAAGCCCGGATTTGACAAAATTCATTTGACCCGCAAGCACGAATCAATTGCCGATTGTTGCCAAAAGCTCTCTTCCGTTAACACCAAGCTCAGTCCGGCAACCGCTATCCCCTGATCAACAAGTGTCCGCTAAGCGCTCCAAGGCCGATGAAAAACACACGCTTGAACAATGCGGCGCTGATCCGCTGGCGCAGCCATTGCCCGAGTAACATGCCGAGCACGGCCGGGACCAGCGCCAGCAATGACGCGCCCAACTCGCCACCACCCAGCGTGCCGCGCCACAGCAGTCCGGCAGCGAGCGCGAGGGTCGATACCGTGAATGACACGCCAAGCGCCTGCACCAGTTCGTCCCTGCTCAAACCGAGTGCCTGCAAAAACGGCACGGCCGGAATCACGAAGACGCCGGTGGCTGAGGTGATGATGCCGGTGATGGCGCCGCAGATCGGCCCAAGCCAGGTTTCAGTCCGACCGCCGACGCGCAAGGTCGGCAGGAACAATCCGCTCAGCGCATAGAGCAGCAATGCGCTGCCCAATCCACGCACGACCCAGTGACTGTCGGCGATGTCGATCCACAGCGTGCCAACGCCGGTGCCGATGAAGATTGCCAGCAGCATCGGCCACAGGCGTCGCAATAAGCCGAGCAAATGCCCACCGAATGCCAGTTGCCAAAGGTTGGTGACGGTCGCCGGAATGATCAATAAAGCAGCAGCCTGCGACGGCGCCATAGCCAGACCCAGCAACCCCATGGCAACGGTCGGCAGGCCGAGGCCAATGACGCCTTTGACGGTGCCGGCGAGCAGGAACGTCGCAATGACCAGCAGCGACAGGGTCAAGCCAATGTTGTGATAGAAATCGAATAGGATATTCATGGGCCTATCCTGAGCCTGGAATGGCGTTGTGAAAATCTGCCATATACTAAGGCTGCTTCTTGTTTAAATAGAGGCTGAACAGACGGGTGATGCGACTTCCTTTGGA
>JALYPE010000024.1 GCA_030856525.1 Pseudomonadota bacterium
CAAGTGGCTGATAGCTGCTACGACGTTACCGCCGAAGTTACGGAAGAAAGCCGCACCCTTGCTACCCACAACACACAGATCGATCTCGACGCCGTTTTCGCGGTTTACCGCCATGTCCTTGACCAAAGCCTTGAACAGGTTGGTGTTCAAGCCACCACACAGACCACGGTCACTGCTCACCACGACATAACCGACGCGCTTTACTTCACGGTCGAGCATGAACGGGTGGCGATATTCCGGGTTGGCGTTGGCCAGATGACCAATAACCTGGCGGATGCGCTCCGCGTAAGGACGGCTAGCAGCCATGCGCATTTGTGCCTTGCGCATTTTACTGACCGCCACTTTTTCCATGGCGCTGGTAATCTTTTGCGTGCTTTTGATGCTCGCAATCTTACTGCGAATCTCTTTTGCGCCTGCCATGTAACACCTATCAGGTTAGCAAGCGGGAGCCTTGCGGCTCCCGCTGCGGCTTACCAGGTTTGGGTGGCCTTGAACTTCTCGATACCGGCTTTCATGCCAGCGTCGATTTCGTCATTGAAGTCACCCTTCACGTTGATCTTCGCCATCAAATCGGCGTGATCGCGGTTGAAGAAAGCAATCAGCGCTTGTTCGAAGCTGCCGATCTTGGCGATTTCAACGTCAGTCAGGAACCCACGCTCAGCGGCATACAGCGACAGCGCCATGTCAGCGATCGACATTGGTGCGTATTGCTTCTGCTTCATCAGCTCGGTAACGCGCTGACCATGCTCAAGTTGCTTACGGGTCGCTTCGTCCAGGTCAGAAGCGAACTGGGCGAATGCCGCCAGTTCACGGTACTGAGCCAGAGCGGTACGGATACCACCGGAGAGCTTCTTGATGATCTTGGTCTGAGCGGCACCACCCACACGGGATACCGAAACACCGGCGTTCACAGCAGGACGGATCCCGGAGTTGAACATGGCCGATTCCAGGAAGATCTGACCGTCGGTGATGGAAATCACGTTGGTCGGAACGAACGCGGAAACGTCGCCAGCCTGGGTTTCGATGATCGGCAGTGCGGTCAGGGAACCGGTTTTGCCGGTCACTGCGCCGTTGGTGAACTTCTCTACGTACTCTTCCGAAACGCGGGATGCGCGCTCCAGCAGACGGGAGTGGAGATAGAACACGTCGCCTGGGTAAGCTTCACGGCCTGGTGGACGGCGCAGCAGCAGGGAAATCTGGCGGTAAGCCACTGCTTGCTTGGACAGATCGTCATAAACGATCAGCGCGTCTTCACCGCGGTCGCGGAAGAATTCACCCATGGTGCAACCGGAGTACGGAGCCAGGAACTGCAGTGCTGCAGATTCCGAAGCGCTCGCTGCGACAACGATGGTGTTAGCCAGCGCGCCGTTTTCTTCCAGCTTGCGAACAACGTTGGCGATGGTCGATTGTTTCTGACCGATCGCTACGTAGACGCAGAAAATGCCGCTGTTTTTCTGGTTGATGATCGCGTCGATCGCCAGAGCGGTTTTACCGATCTGACGGTCACCGATGATCAGCTCGCGCTGGCCACGGCCGACAGGAATCATGGCATCGACAGCCTTGTAGCCAGTCTGTACAGGCTGGTCTACCGACTTACGCCAGATCACGCCTGGAGCAACTTTCTCGACCGCATCGGTCTCGGTGTTGCCCAGTGGACCTTTGCCGTCAACTGGATTACCCAGTGCGTCGACTACGCGACCCAGCAGTTCCTTACCAACCGGAACTTCGAGGATGCGGCCGGTGCACTTGGCGCTCATGCCTTCAGCCAGAGACTGGTAGGAGCCCAATACAACGGCACCTACGGAGTCTTGCTCGAGGTTGAGCGCCATACCGAAGACGCCGCCCGGAAACTCGATCATCTCGCCGTACATGACGTCGGCCAGACCGTGAATCCGCACGATACCGTCAGACACGCTGACGACAGTGCCTTCGTTACGGGCTTGGGAGGTCACATCGAGCTTGTCGATGCGGCCCTTGATAATTTCACTTATTTCGGAAGGATTGAGTTGCTGCATTGCTCTGCTGCCCCTTCAAACTCAAGATTTCAATGCTTCGGCAAGGTTTGCGAGTTTGCCGCGAACCGAGCCATCGATAACCAGGTCGCCGGCGCGGATGACAATGCCCCCGATAAGGGATTTGTCTTCCTCGACTTGCAGGCGCACTTCCCGGTTGAGTCGTGCACTGAGAACCTTGGCGAGTTTGTCTTGCTGTTCTTGGTTCAATGCAAAAGCACTGGTCACTTCAACGTCTACCGATTTCTCTTGTTCGGCCTTGTACAGGTCAAACAGAGCGGCGATCTCCGGCAAAAGCGGGAGACGGTCGTTTTCGGCAACGACGTTGATGAAGTTCTGTACTTTCACATCAAACTTGTCGCCGCACACGTCAATAAACGTGGCGGCCTTGTCTGCGCTCGTCAGTCGCGGGGCCTTGAGCACGCGCTGCATGGTGTCGTCTTGCGACACTGCTGCAGCCAGGCCGAGCATGGCTGACCAAGAGGCCAGTTGCTGGTGGGCCTGGGCGTGCTCGAAGGCTGCCTTAGCGTAAGGTCGGGCCAACGTGGTCAATTCTGCCATGATCGCCCTCGCTTAAATTTCAGCAGCCAGTTTGTTTACCAGCTCCGCGTGCGCGTTTTGATCGATTGTGGCACCCAGGATCTTCTCGGCGCCGCCGACGGCCAGAGCACCCAGTTGGGCACGCAGCGCATCTTTGACACTGTTCAGTTCCTGCTCGATCTCGGCCTGAGCCTGAACCTTCACACGGTCAGCGTCGATACGGGCTTTTTCAACAGCCTCTTCGACGATCTGGTTACCGCGTTTCTTGGCCTGCTCAATGATTTCAGCTGCTTGAGCCTTAGCTTCGCGCAGTTGTTGACCCGCTTTATCTTGGGCCAACTCCAGGTCGCGAGCTGCTCGGGCGGCAGCGTCCAGTCCATCCGCGATCTTCTTCTGACGTTCGTGCAAAGCCGCGATGACCGGAGGCCACACGAACTTCATGCAAAACAGTACAAAAATGAAGAACGCAACGGACTGGCCAATCAGGGTTGCATTAATGTTCACGCCAACACCTCGCTCGTTCGTTGCACATCAAACCAATTACTCGAAGGTTCGAGTAATTAGCCAGCGAGTTGACCAACGAATGGGTTCGCGAAGGTGAAGAACAGAGCGATACCAACACCGATCATGGTTACGGCGTCGAGCAGGCCGGCAACGATGAACATTTTGACTTGCAGCATTGGAACCATTTCTGGCTGACGCGCTGCGCCTTCCAGGAACTTGCCGCCCAACAGGCCGAAACCAATTGCGGTACCCAGTGCGCCCAGGCCGATCAACAGTGCAACAGCGATAGCGGTTAGACCAACTACAGTTTCCATCTTTCCTCCCGACTTTTACGTCGTATGGTTTAGGTTTTTTAGATTTTAAAGCGGTAAAACAAATCGTTTCATGCCCTGGTGGGCACCCACCCGTTTTACCGGGTGGGACATCAGACTAGTCGAGACTGGTCTTAATGGTTCTCTTCGTGCGCCATCGACAGGTAAACGATGGTCAGCATCATGAAGATAAACGCCTGCAGGGTGATGATCAGGATGTGGAATACAGCCCACGCCCACTGCAGAACTACGCCCAGGCCGCTAAGCCAGAGCAGACCGCTGCCGAACATCACAGCAATCAGAATGAAGACCAGCTCGCCAGCGTACATGTTGCCGAACAGACGCAGTGCCAGCGAGATGGGCTTGGCGATCAGTGTCACGAACTCCAGCAGGAAGTTCACCGGGATCAGCAGCGCTTGCAGGAAAATGTTCTTGCTGCCAAACGGGTGCAGGGTTAGTTCGCCGATGAAGCCGCCGATGCCCTTGACCTTGATGCTGTAGAAAATGATCAACGCGAACACTGACAGGGCCATGCCCAGGGTAGCGTTCGGGTCAGTGGTCGATACCGCACGGAATGGAATGTGCGCATCGCCAGTGATCAGGATGGCCAGCTGAGGAATCCAGTCAACCGGGATAAGGTCGACGGCGTTCATCAGGAAGACCCAGACGAAGATGGTCAGTGCCAACGGTGCGATCACCGGGCTACGGCCATGGAAGCTGTCTTTCACGCTGCCATCGACGAATTCGACCAATACTTCAACGAAGTTCTGCAAAGCACCAGGCTGACCCGAAGTCGCCTTCTTCGCCGCCATGCGGAAAAGAAGAACGAAAATCAGACCCAACGCGACCGACCAGCCGAGAGTATCGACGTGGAAAGCCCAGAAGCCCATTTCCTTGGCTTCTGCTGCGGTGTGGGCAAAACCCCACCCGCCAGTTGGGTGCTGACCGAAGGTCAGGTTCTGCAAGTGGTGCTGGATATAGCCCGAAGCGGTTGTCTCTGCCATGGTTGCCTCAAACGCCCTAAGGTCTCGAAAGTCTTGTTCTCATCAGCAGGGGCGCGAACCAGCTGACCAGTTGGGTCAACACGAAGACACCGAATACAGCTATCGGCGCCAATGGCTTCACACCTGCGAACGTCAATGCAAAAAGCACTGCCGTCAAAATCAGTTTGCCCGCCTCGCCGGCATAAAAAGACCGGACGATGGCTTGAGCTGCTCGGGCGCCGGAAAACCGAAATGCCCTGTGAGCGAAATAAACATTGGGCAGCAAGGCTATCAGGCCTCCGCAAAGTCCCGAGTACCCGGCAACGACTCCGTGCCATTGCCAGAGCGCCAAAGCGGCAATCAGCAAAACCACGAATTGAGCCATTAACACCGGAAATACTGCCAAGCGATGGAACGGCAAGCGGTTTGGCGTGCGGCTTTCCATCACAATTACTCCCCAATGGCCGGCTGCCAGAATTCAATAACTTGGCATAATTTGTGCCGACAAAATGCGCGCAGAGTATAGGGGCGGTTCTGCCCCTATTCAACTGTCAGGTAGTGATTTCCGACTGCACGCTACATGAGTAAATGTTTCAGCGGATGTGTGCGAGCACACCTTGAAGTTCATCCAGGGAGTTATAACCGATCACCAACTGCCCTTTCCCTTTCTTCCCGTGACGAATCTGCACCGCAGAGCCTAGGCGCTCGGCCAGGCGCTGCTCCAGCCGCGCGATATCCGGGTCCGGTTTAGCTGGTTCCAGCGGCTCCGGTTTGCCACTCAGCCACTGACGAACCAGTGCCTCGGTTTGGCGCACAGTCAGGCCTCGTGCGACAACGTGTCGCGCCCCTTCAACCTGTTGATTCTCCGGTAAACCGAGCAAAGCACGTGCGTGACCCATTTCCAGGTCACCGTGCGACAGCATGGTTTTGATGACTTCCGGCAACGCAATCAAGCGCAGCAGATTGGCAACGGTGACTCGCGACTTGCCCACCGCCTCAGCCACTTGTTGCTGCGTCAGCTGGAATTCCTGCTGCAAACGCTGCAGTGCGACCGCTTCTTCGATCGGATTGAGGTCTTCACGCTGGATGTTCTCGATCAGCGCCATGGCGATAGCCGTTTCATCCGGCACATCACGCACCATCGCCGGAATGGTTTCCTGGCCTGCCTGCTGGCTGGCACGCCAGCGACGCTCGCCGGCAATGATCTCGAAACGCCCGCCACCAATCGGCCGCACCACGATCGGCTGCATCACTCCTTGGGCCTTGATCGAGTGCGCCAGCTCTTCCAGCGCCTGCGGGTCCATGTCCCGGCGTGGCTGGTATTTGCCGCGCTGGATCAGGTCCAGCGGCAAGTGCTGCAGCTCACGTTGATCGGCTTGCACCGCTTGTTCTTCCAGCGAGCTGACAGTCGGACCGCTCAGCAGTGCATCCAGTCCACGTCCGAGACCTCGTTTCTTGACGGCCATGGGGATTCCTTAAGTTGGCTGAGCAGCGGCGGTGCGTGAGTTTTTGCGCTGACGACGAACCATCTCGCCCGCCAACGCCAGATAGGCGATGGCGCCCCGCGACGACTTGTCGTACGCCAATGCTGGCATGCCGTAGCTAGGTGCTTCGGCCAGACGGATGTTGCGCGGAATCACGGTGTCGTAGAGTTGCTCGCCGAAATGTTCCTTGAGCTGCGCCGAGACGTCATTCATCAAGCTCAGGCGCGGGTCGTACATGGTCCGCAACAGGCCTTCGACTTTCAGATTCGGATTCAGCAGTTCAGCGATGCGCTTGATGTTATCCACAAGGTCGCTCAAGCCTTCCAATGCGAAATACTCGCACTGCATGGGGATGATGACCCCATCGGCGGCGACCAGTGCGTTGAGCGTGAGCATCGATAACGACGGCGGGCAGTCGATCAAAATGTAATCGTAGTTTTCGCGAATCGGCGCCAAAGCGCTGCGCAGACGACTTTCCTTCATCTGCATTTCCAGCAGCACGACTTCCGCGGCGGTGAGGTCGCGGTTGGCTGGCAACAGCTGGTAACCACCATGCTCGGAATAGTGCATGGCCTGGCCCAGATCGCATTCGCCGATGAGTACATCGTAAATCGAATTTTCCAGCCCGTGTTTATCCACACCGCTACCCATGGTGGCGTTGCCCTGTGGATCGAGATCGATCAACAGCACCCGGCGCTTGGTAGCGACCAGCGAAGCTGCGAGGTTGATACAGGTGGTGGTTTTGCCCACACCACCCTTTTGGTTCGCTATCGCGAATACCTTAGCCATTCTTGCGTGTGTTCCCAATCATGCCGTGCGGCGCAGTATCAGCAGATGGCGTTGGCCTTGGCAACCAGGTACGGCCAAGGCGTGTTCGCTATCGAGGTAAAAATCTGCAGGCAATGCTACCAGCTCATCGGCCGGATGAACGCCCTTCATTGCCAACCAGCGCGTATCTGTATCGCCAAGGTGACGCGTCCAGTTGCTGAAGTTTTCCATGCTGCTGAAGGCCCGGGAGATGATCCCGTTGAATGGCTGCGCAGGCTGGAACGCTTCAACGCGACTGTGGATAACTTGCAGATTATCCAGTTTCAATTCGAGTTTGACCTGAGTCAGAAAGCGGGTTTTCTTGCCATTACTGTCCAGGCACGTCACCTGCGACTGCGGAAACAGGATCGCCAACGGGATACCCGGCATGCCGCCGCCACTGCCGACGTCCAGCCAACGACCGTTCTCGATGAACGACATCACGCTCAGGCTATCCAGCAAGTGACGCGAGACCATTTCGTCCGGATCGCGTACGGCAGTCAGGTTGTAAGCCTTGTTCCATTTGATCAACAGGACCAGGTAACCCAGCAATTGCGCGTGCTGGGCTTCGCTCAACGCGACGCCAAGCTGGCGGGCACCTGTGGATAACTCTTCGGCGTGTTGCAAGGTGACCAACGAACTCAAGCGCTTTGCTCCAACTGACGGCCCGCGCCGCGTTTTTTCAAATGGATCATCAACAGCGAAATGGCTGCCGGAGTGACGCCCGGAATGCGTGACGCCTGACCCAATGTCTCTGGACGGGTCGCACCGAGCTTGCCTTGGATCTCTTTGGAGAGACCGGAAATATTCGTGTAATCGATATCCACAGGCAGTTTGGTGTTTTCGCTGGCGCGCAGCCGGGCGATCTCATCCTGCTGGCGGTCGATGTAACCGGCGTATTTGGTCTTGATCTCGACCTGCTCGGCAACTTGTGGATCTTCAGCGCCTTTGCCAGTCACGGAAATCAGGCCCGCGTAGTCGATTTCCGGTCGGCTGAGCAGATTGAGCAAGTTGTATTCGTGGGTCAGCGGAGTACCAAACTTCTCGGATATCGCATCACCCTGCTCGGTGCCCGGGCGAACCCAGGTACTTTTCAGACGCTGCTCTTCCAGCGCGATGCTTTCGCGCTTGGTGCAGAACGCTGCCCAGCGCGCGTCGTCGACAAGACCCAGCTCGCGACCTTTTTCGGTCAGACGCAGGTCGGCGTTGTCTTCGCGCAGGATCAAACGGTATTCGGCACGGGAGGTGAACATCCGGTAAGGCTCTTGAGTACCAAGGGTAATCAGGTCATCAACCAGCACCCCGATGTACGCCTCATCGCGACGCGGGCACCAGGCGTCTTTGCCTTGGGCGCGCAGCGCAGCGTTGGCACCGGCGAGCAAACCCTGTGCACCGGCCTCTTCGTAACCGGTGGTGCCGTTGATTTGCCCGGCGAAAAACAAACCGCCAATGACCTTGGTTTCGAGGTTGTATTTCAGATCACGCGGGTCGAAATAATCGTACTCGATGGCGTAGCCAGGGCGAACGATGTGCGCGTTTTCCATGCCGCGGATCGATTGCACGATCTGCAGTTGCACATCGAACGGCAAGGATGTGGATATCCCGTTCGGGTACAGCTCGTGCGTGGTCAGCCCTTCCGGTTCGATGAAGACCTGATGGCTTTCCTTGTCGGCAAAGCGATGGATCTTGTCTTCGATCGACGGGCAATAGCGTGGGCCGATGCCTTCGATCAAGCCGGCGTCGGAATACATCGGCGAACGGTCGAGGTTGGCCGCAATGATTTCGTGAGTCCGCGCATTCGTGTGGGTGATCCAGCAGCTCACCTGCTTCGGATGCTGTTCCCTGGAACCCATGAACGACATCACCGGGATCGGCGTATCCCCCGCCTGCTCGGTCATCACCGAAAAATCCACAGAACGGCCGTCGATACGCGGCGGTGTCCCGGTTTTCAGGCGACCCACGCGCAGCGGCAATTCGCGCAGCCGGTGAGCCAAGGCAATCGACGGCGGATCGCCAGCACGGCCGCCGGAATAATTCTGCATGCCGATGTGGATAAGTCCGCCGAGGAACGTACCGGTGGTCAAAACCACCGAATCAGCCAGGAAACGCAGACCCATTTGGGTGACGACACCACGGACCTGCTCCTGCTCGACGATCAGGTCATCAGCGGCCTGTTGAAATATCCACAGGTTCGGCTGGTTTTCCAATGCTTCGCGTACCGCGGCCTTGTACAGAACCCGGTCAGCTTGCGCGCGGGTGGCACGGACGGCCGGGCCTTTACGGCTGTTCAACACGCGAAACTGGATACCGCCCTTGTCGGTCGCCATGGCCATCGCGCCGCCGAGGGCATCGATTTCCTTGACCAGGTGGCTTTTGCCAATCCCGCCAATGGCAGGGTTGCAACTCATGGCACCAAGGGTTTCCACGTTATGCGTCAGCAACAGGGTTTTTGCCCCCATGCGTGCAGACGCCAGTGCTGCCTCGGTACCGGCATGACCGCCACCGATGACGATCACTTCAAAACGGGAAGGGAAATCCACCACGCACCTCGTGCCTGCATCAATCAGGTAATCAGAAAATAGTAAGAGCACAGGTTTTCGAACCTGGTCGGCAAGTATAGGGACTTCGCCCTTCCTAAAGAACCCTTTGCACAAAATTCGACCAGCTGTGGAAAACTTGCGGTTATAGAAATTAAAAAGAAAGAAATTTATTAAATCTTTGTTTTTATGTTTATTTTTACTGAGCATCTTTTCTGTGGATAGATTGCTGCAGGCCTTTTAAACCAATATGTACAGAGATCTGAAACCCTGTGCTCATGTGGCCATGAGTGCTTTGGATAACCGGTCTAAGCCTGTGGATTAAAAGGGGTGTTATCCACAGAGGCAGTTATCTGCAGTTTTCAGGCCCTGTTATCAACTGATCTTAGGGGCAGTTATTCACAGGGCTTAAATCTGGAAAATGTGGAGAACGGGGAATTACAGGCGCGAAGAATTCGCATGAGCTGAAGAATCTGCTCGGCAGGAAAGGAAATGTTTTCATGAAAAGACAGGACAGACAGGCGCGGTACGCCTGCCTGGTGATGCGGTAGGGTCTATTTACCGATGCAGAAGCTGGAAAAAATCCTGCCCAGCAAGTCATCGGAGCTGAATGCGCCGGTGATTTCACCCAAAGAATGCTGCGCTTGGCGAAGATCCTCGGCCAGCAGTTCACCAGCGCCAGCCAGGGTCAGCTGTGCACGACCATGCTCAAGGGAAGCACTGGCATGGCGTAGCGCGTCGAGGTGACGCCTGCGAGCACTGAAGCTGCTCTCTGAGGTCTGTTCGTAGCCCATGCAGGCCTTGAGGTGTTCGCGCAGCAATTCCAGTCCTTCACCGGCCGACCTGGCGCTCAAGCTTAAAGTGACGTGGCCATCGTCACTGACCTCCATTGCAATGGCTTCACCGGTCAGATCAGCCTTGTTACGGATCAGAGTAACCTTTGCCGGATCGGGGCGGACCTCAAGAAACTCAGGCCACAACGCAAAGGGATCCAGCGCTTCAGGGGCAGTGGCGTCGACGACCAATAACACCCGATCAGCTTCACCAATGGCTTTCAGCGCCCGCTCGACGCCGATCTTCTCAACCTGGTCATCGGTAGCGCGCAGGCCAGCAGTGTCGACCACGTGCAGCGGCATACCATCAATGTGGATATGTTCGCGGAGAATGTCACGGGTAGTGCCGGCAATCTCAGTGACGATCGCAGCCTCGCGGCCGGCCAAAGCATTTAACAGGCTGGATTTGCCGGCATTCGGTCGTCCGGCAATCACCACAGTCATGCCGTCACGCAGCAATGCACCCTGCCCGGCTTCGCGCAGCACGGTGGATAACTCCTCGCGAACTTTGTCGAGCATGCTCAGGACGTGGCCATCCGCGAGAAAGTCGATTTCTTCTTCCGGGAAGTCGATTGCGGCCTCGACATAGATTCGCAATCCGATCAATTGCTCGGTCAGGTTATGCACACGCTCGGAAAAGGCACCCTGCAATGAACGCAATGCGTTGCGCGCAGCCTGTGCTGAACTCGCCTCGATCAGGTCTGCGATAGCTTCAGCCTGTGCCAGGTCGAGCTTGTCATTGAGGAAAGCACGCTCGCTGAATTCCCCCGGACGAGCAAGACGGCAGCCCAGTTCAAGGCAACGCTTGAGCAGCATGTCCAGCACAACCGGACCACCATGACCTTGAAGCTCCAGCACATCTTCACCGGTAAATGAGTTCGGACCGGGGAAATACAGGGCGATGCCCTGATCCAGTACCTCATCGTCTTCACCGAGGAATGCGCCGTAGTGGGCAAAGCGCGGTTTTAACTCACGGCCGCTGAAAGCCTTGGCCGCCGCGCTCGCCAGCGGCCCGGAAATACGGACAATGCCCACGCCGCCGCGACCTTGGGCGGTGGCGACGGCAGCAATGGTTTCACGAGGTACGCTCATAAACCGGTTTCCGATAAAAGTGACAGATAGCAAAACGCCCCACTAGGGGGCGTTTTGAGTGGTGTTATCCACAGAGTAAGTTACGCCTCGGCTTTTTTCGCAGCCAATTCGACCTTACGCGTGATGTACCACTGTTGGGCGATGGACAGGCAGTTGTTGACTACCCAGTACAGCACCAGACCAGCCGGGAACCACAGGAAGAAGAAGGTGAAGATGATTGGCATCATTTTCATGACTTTCGCTTGCATCGGATCCGGAGGAGTAGGGTTCAACTGCTGCTGAATGAACATGGTTGCACCCATGATGATCGGCAGAATGAAGAACGGATCCTTGATCGACAGGTCAGTAATCCACAGCATGAACGGCGCTTGGCGCATCTCTACGCTTTCGAGCAGAACCCAGTACAGCGAAAGGAAAACCGGCATCTGCACGAGGATTGGCAAGCAACCACCCAGCGGATTGATCTTCTCTTTCTTGTACAGCTCCATCATGGCTTGCGACATTTTCTGCCGGTCATCGCCATGTTGCTCTTTCAAGGCAGCGAGTTTCGGCGCCACTGCACGCATGCGCGCCATGGATTTGTAGCTGGCAGCCGACAACGGGAAGAAGATCCCTTTGATCAGCATGGTCAGGAAAATAATCGACCAGCCCCAGTTACCAACCAGAGCGTGGATGTGTTGCAGTAGCCAGAAGATTGGCTGGGCAATGAACCACAGAATGCCGTAATCGACAGTCAACTCAAGACCTGGGGATAACTCTTTCAGCACAGCCTGGCTTTTCGGGCCGGCGTACAGAACGGCGCTGGTTTCGGCTTTGGCACCTGGCGCGACGGACATTGCCGGGCCGGTGTAACCGATGATGTAGTTGCCTTTGCTGTCTTTCCGGGTCTGGACGACGTTGTTTTCGCCCTTGGCCGGAATCCACGCTGTCACGAAGTAATGTTGCAACCAGGCAACCCAACCACCGCTGACGGTTTCCTTCAACTGCGCCTTGTCCATGTCCTTCATGGACACTTTCTTGTACGGCTCGCCACTTGTCCACAGGGCTGCGCCCAGATAAGTCGCGGTACCGGTAGCGGTAGTCGAAGATGGATCGGAACTGGCGTCGCGCTTCAATTGCGCAAACATTGCACCAGACCAGGGCTGTGCGCTCTGGTTATCAATCACGTAGGAAACGGTAACGTCATACAGGCCACGTTTCAGCGTGAAACGCTTGATGTAATTGACGCCGTCCTTGCTGAACTTCAGGTCCACGACCAATTGGTCCTGACCGTCAGCCAGTTGATAAACCTTCTTCTCCGAGGAGTAAACCGGACGACCGGCCGGGCTTGCGTCCGGGCCATTGGTGCCGATCAGACCACTTTGCGCCAGGTAAGTCAGTTCGCCGCCGTTATCAAATAGCTGGAACGGAATTTCCGGATGGTCCTGACGACGTGGATACAGCGGCAATTTCAGCTGAGCGACATCGCCACCTTGTGGATCGACTGCCAGATCGAGCACATCCGTTTTTATCTGGATGAGGTCTTTGCTCGCAGCTACCGGAGTTTCAGTAGGTGCAGTAGCGCTGGTATCGCTTGCGGCGCGGGGAATGTCGTCACTGACAGAAGCATTATTGCCAGTCGCCGTGTCCGGTAGGCCCGGTGCGGTAGTACTGGAAGCAACATTCTGAGTCGGCAGGGCAGTCTGGCCATAGTCCTGGTTCCATTTAAGAACCATAACGTAGGACACGATTGCCAGGGCGACGATCAGGATCGTGCGTTTGATATCCATGATTACTCGGCCATCGAAGAAGAACGGGAGGTAGGGATAGGCGGAACCGGGTCATAACCACCGGGATTCCACGGATGACAGCGACCTAAACGACGAAAGGTCAGCCAGCCACCGCGCAGAAGGCCATGATTTTCTATGGCCTCTAACGCGTAGCAGGAACAGCTGGGGTAGAAACGACAGTGACTGGCCATCAGAGGACTAATGGCATAGCGATAAAACTGGATCGGAACGAGTGCCAGTTTACGCATCGGGACTGTCTACCCCTACAGTTTCGGTTTTGACTGCTGGTACTGGCGTGCTGCGTGCCAGAC
>JALYPE010000032.1 GCA_030856525.1 Pseudomonadota bacterium
TGCCAGCCCCGGGTAATAAACCCGCGACACTTGCGGCTGACGCTCCAGCCACTGGGCCAATTCCAGTGCGTTACTGCAATGACGCTCCATGCGCAGCGCCAGCGTCTTGACCCCGCGCAATGTCAGAAACGCATCAAACGGCCCGGCAATCGCCCCGACCGAATTCTGCAAAAACCCCAGCCGCTCGGCCAGCTCTGCGTTCTGCCCGACCACTGCAATACCGCCAATCACATCGGAGTGACCGTTCAAATACTTGGTGGTCGAATGCAGGACGATGTCAAAACCAAGCTCCAGCGGGCGCTGGATCCAGGGGCTGGCGAAGGTATTGTCGGCCACGCAGATAATCCCGCGAGCACGGCAGATGCGCGCGACGGCGGCGAGGTCAGTCAGGCTGAGCAAGGGATTGCTCGGCGTCTCCACCCAGACCATCCGCGTGTCATCCTGCAGCGCCGCTTCGAAGGCTGACACGTCGGTCAGATCGACGAAGCTGAAGCGATGCCCGGCGCTGCGCTTACGCACTTTGTCGAACAACCGAAAGGTGCCGCCATATAAATCATTGCCCGACACGACGTGCGCGCCGGCATCCAGCAGTTCCAGCACATTGGCAATCGCCGCCAGCCCGGAGGCGAAGGCGAACGCCTGAGTGCCACCCTCCAGATCCGCCACACATCGCTCCAGCGCAAAACGCGTCGGGTTGTGCGAACGCCCATAGTCAAACCCCTTGTGCACACCCGGGCTTTGTTGCAGGTACGTGGAGTTGGCGTAGATCGGCGGCATCAGCGCGCCGGTAGTCGGGTCCGGCACTTGCCCGGCGTGAATCACCCGGGTGGCAAATGCGCGCGGCGCGCCGGTCTCATCGTGTTGACTCATGCAAGCGATCTCCGTAAGTGATTGAGCAGGTCGACCCGGGTAATCAAGCCATGAAACCCCGAAGCATCGGCAATGATCGCCACCAGGCCACGGTCGAGTTCAGCCTGCAGCCGCGACAGACTGGCGCCAGGCGGCAGGGTCTGGACCTTGTCGGTCATCGCGCTGGCGACACTCATGCGAAAGTGCGAAGCGTCTTCCTGCATGCCGAGCAAAATGTCCGATTCGTCGATAACGCCGACCAGGCGCTGGCCGTTTTCCAGCACCGGCAGCTGCGAGACGTCCGCCAGACGCATGCGCTGGAATGCCGTCAGCAACGTATCCTCCGGACCGACGCTGATCACCCTGCCGTCCTCGAAACGTCGCGCGATCAAATCGCGCAAATCACCGTAACGCTTGTACTGCAGCAGGCCTTGATCGTTCATCCACTGGTCGTTGTAGACCTTCGAGAGGTAGCGGGTGCCGGTGTCGCAGACAAAACTGACCACGCGCTTCGGTTCTGTTTGCTCGCGGCAATAGCGCAGCGCCGCCGCCAGCAAGGTACCAGTCGACGAGCCGCCGAGGATGCCTTCGGCGCGCAGCAACTGGCGGGCGTGATCGAAGCTTTCTTCATCGCTGATCGAATAGGCGTGGCGCACGCTGGACAGGTCGGCAATCGACGGGATGAAGTCTTCGCCGATGCCTTCGACCGCCCACGAACCCGGTTTACCGACGGTGCCGCTGCGGCTGTATTCGGCCATGACGGAACCGACCGGATCAGCCAGGACCATTTCCAGATCTGGCTGCACACGGCTGAAAAAACGGGTGAGCCCGGTCAACGTGCCGGCCGAGCCGACGCCGACGACGATCGCGTCCACGTCATGTTGAGTTTGCGCCCAGATCTCCGGCGCGGTGCTGCATTCATGGGCCAGCGGGTTGGCCGGGTTGTTGAATTGATCGGCGAAAAACGAGTCGGGAATATCTTCCGCCAAGCGCGCCGCCACGTCCTGGTAATACTCGGGATGGCCTTTACCGACATCGGAGCGGGTGATGTGCACCTCGGCACCCATTGCTTTCAAGTGCAGGATTTTTTCAGTCGACATTTTATCCGGCACCACCAGCACCACCCGGTAGCCCTTGGCGCGACCGACCAGCGCCAGGCCGAGACCGGTGTTGCCGGCCGTGGCCTCGACAATGGTGCCGCCGGGGCGAAGGCGGCCGTCGCGTTCGGCGGCATCGATCATCGCCAGACCGATGCGGTCCTTGATCGATCCGCCGGGGTTCTGTGATTCGAGCTTCAAAAAAAGCGTACACGGCCCCGTGTCAAAACGGTTGACCCGAACCAGTGGCGTGTTGCCGATCAGTTCGAGCACCGCAGGGCGTAATTCGTTAGGCATGGCGTCACCTCGCTGCGGAAAATCCGCACTGCATGGACAGGTTCCCGCGAGCAGCCATCCACGGCCCCGTCGCTGGCAATACCTCTTCTGGACCATAGGCCCGGATGCCGTCACCCGCAACCGTCGCAAACCCATCAGTGGATCAACGGGCCGTGTCAGCGCACCGCGCGCGGCAGGACCGCGAGGAAATTATCCCGCGCGACTTTTCGCGCAACTCCCTCAGGCAAGGCATCCAGGAACGGGTCGAAGCTGTGCAGTTCCTTCCCGAGCTTGTTGAACCGTCCTACTACGTCCGAGCCGAGCATGAAGCGGTCAGGAAAACGCTCTACCAAACTCAGCCACTCTTTGCGCGGCGTGCCCTGCTCGTCCAGCAGATAAGGGGTGAGCATGCTCCACGACAGGTCGATGAACAGATTGGGATAGGCTTCGAGCATGCGGGTCAGCGTCGGCAAGAGAAAGTCCAGCTGAGTCTGGTGCCGATGAATTTCCGCACTGGTGCCGGCATGCGCCCAGATAAAACGGGTGTGCGGATGATTGCGCAGCGGCTCTTCGATTTCCGCCAGGTACAGCGGATTGCGCTCACGCTTGGAGGTGATGTTGGAG
>JALYPE010000038.1 GCA_030856525.1 Pseudomonadota bacterium
GATGTCGGACGGCATTCTGGATCTCTTGCCAGAACCTACACTCAAAGAGAAAGAAGCGGCATTGCCCCAACGGGTCAAGGCTGCGGGCGGCACCCTGGATGGGTTGCGTCGGGTTTTTGGATTGGCCACGCTGGGGGAGATGCCGGATGATATCGCCCTGTTGGTGTTGAGCAGGAATCTTCAATGAGTACCGGTAGAATCCAGTTCGCCGAGCAGGATGGCACCTTCGTCCTGAAGTTCGTCGGTGAAGTTCGCCTGACCCTGTGTTCGGCCTTGGATGCGACTATTGAGCGGATCTTCACGGCGTTGAACTTCAACGCAATCGTGATCGACCTGACCGAAACCCGCAGCATCGACAGCACCACCCTTGGCCTGCTGGCCAAACTCTCGATCCTGTCGCGGCAAAAGGTTGGCCTGCTGCCGACCGTGGTCACCACTCATGAAGACATCACCCGTCTGCTGCAGTCGATGGGCTTCGAGCAGGTGTTCAACATCGTCGATCGTCCGATTCCGTGCCCTGAATGCCTGACGGACCTGCCGGATCAGGATCAGTCTGAAGAGGTGGTGCGGATCAAGGTGCTCGAAGCTCACAAGATCCTCATGGGCCTGAACGACTCCAATCGTGAAGCGTTTCATGACCTGGTGAATGCGCTGGAGCGGCACTGAAACGTCTGATCGACGCATAAAAAAGGGCGAACCCATCAAGGTTCGCCCTTTTTGCATTATCGCTGAATCAAATCACAGCTTGGCCTGCAACAGCGCCTCAAGCTTCTCCTGATCGCGAGCAAACTGACGAATGCCCTCAGCGAGTTTCTCGGTCGCCATCGCATCCTCGTTGGACAACCAGCGGAACTGCGCTTCGTTCAGGCTCAAACGCGCTTCACCGGCATGGCCCGGCGTCAACTTGCGCTCCAGCTTGCCAGTGTCGGCTGCCAGTTTGTCGATCAGATCCGGGCTGATGGTCAAACGATCGCAACCGGCCAGCTGCTCGATCTGGTTCAGGTTGCGGAAGCTCGCCCCCATGACAACGGTCTTGTAGTCATTGGCCTTGTAGTAGTTGTAGATGCGCGTCACCGACTGCACGCCCGGATCATCCGAACCGGTGTAGTCGTTGCCGTTAGCCTTTTTGTACCAATCGTAGATGCGGCCCACGAAAGGCGAGATCAGGAACACACCCGCATCGGCACACGCCGCTGCCTGAGCAAACGAGAACAGCAGGGTAAGGTTGGTCTGGATGCCTTCTTTTTCCAGAATCTCGGCAGCACGGATGCCTTCCCAGGTGGAGGCAATCTTGATCAGCACGCGGTCACGGCCAATGCCGGCCTGGTCGTACAGCTCGATGAGACGGTGCGCGCGCTTCAATACGGCGTCAGTGTCGAACGACAGGCGCGCATCCACTTCGGTAGAAATACGGCCAGGAATCACCTTCAGGATTTCTTGCCCGACCGCGACACCAAAACGGTCGCTGGCAAGGCCCACATCACCTTTGCAGTCGCTGACGCAAGCGTCGAGCAGCTCGGCGTAACCGGTGATGGCCGCCGCTTTTAGCAGAAGGGAAGGGTTGGTGGTGGCGTCTACAGGTTTGACGCGAGCGATCGCTTCGAAGTCGCCGGTGTCGGCAACAACGGTGGTCATTTGCTTGAGTTGTTCCAGCTTGGAAGTCATGGGCGTGCTCTGTCCTATGGGTCTGTTGACATTACCCGAGCGCTTGCGGCCACTCAAGGGTGTGTACGTGTATCGATGGCCCCGTTGGCAACAACCACAGAAGGGCTGTTTGAAAGGCGGGGCGCGGTATCGATTGTTCGATGCTGAAAGACGCCACAGGTTCAACCGGGGTGATCGCTAACGCGCGGGAAGCTGACGCTTGATGAGCGATCAGCGAGAATTCATTAACGTCCTTCGAGCAATGTCGCGGCCTGATCCAGCAATGCCAGTGGCTCTTTGGATTTGTGAATATCCACCGACAACAACTGGCGAAATTTTCGCGCCCCTGGAAACCCGGTCCCCAACCCCAACACATGCCGGGTGATGTGATGCATCGAACCGCCGGCGTCGATGTGCGCGGCAATATAGGGCCGCAATTGCGCCAGCGCTTCGGCGCGGCTGATTACTGGCGCGGTGCTGCCGAACAGTTGCTGATCCACCTCGGCCATGATGTAGGGATTGTGATAGGCCTCGCGCCCCAACATCACGCCATCAAAGATCTGCAGGTGTTCATGACAGGCTTCCAGCGTCTTGATCCCACCGTTGAGGATGATCTCCAGATCGGGAAAGTCAGCCTTCAACTGCGCCGCGACGTCATAACGCAGAGGCGGAATGTCACGGTTTTCCTTCGGCGATAACCCCTCCAGAATCGCAATCCGCGCATGCACCGTAAAACTGGTG
>JALYPE010000062.1 GCA_030856525.1 Pseudomonadota bacterium
GCCCAGAAGCTCTTCGATTTGGCTGTAGAAAGAAGCTTTGTCGGTGTAATTACTGATGTTTACCGAATAAACCTTGTTACCCTTGTTTGATACCCGCGCGATCAGCGCGGAAATGAACTCGTCTTCTCCCATCCCCCAGTCAGCTGCCAACCACAAGCGCTTTTGGAGCTTCAGTAGCTGCTCCGCCTGGAATGACTGTGCGTGCCTGACGCTGTGAGCCTGAGGAGCAGGTGGGAGCGGGCCATGAATGCCATCTAGGCTGGCAGTCTTTTGCCCTTGCTCCAAGCGTTGAATGGCAGTGTTGCCTCGCAGGTCTGGGTACGCCTCAATGTTTTGGCTTGTAATTTGGTGAAACAGTCCATCCAGGAATGGGCCTAGGAACGAATGATCTGGGCCGAAGCCGATCGGCTCTACGATGTTTTTCCATGCCGCGTCTGCTTTACGCGCAGTGACCTCTGCATTCTTCACAAGTGCAAAAGTAGAATGCTTGGTCGATTTGAATTCTTCTCTCAGCCAGCCCAGCGTCTTGTCGAAGTTGGGGTCTTCAAACGTGCCACCGCAACCAACGAACACCAGGTTTTGAAAGACTGTCAGATGCTGTTGAAAGAAGTTACGCGTACCGCTTTGTATCGTGGTTTGATAATCCTGGCTGCTCAGGATGCAGGTGTCGGGCTTCTTCCAGTGGCCATGCAGGTGAAGAATGCCTTTGCGTTCGCCTTTGAACCACTCGATGACGTCACCTGGCTCGGTCATGTATACGGGAGACAGATTGGTGACACTCTCGAGCAGCGAGTCATAGTTGAGAGTGCAAATTTTTACGCCTGCCTCCGACAAAGCTTTGACGGTACTGGCAAGCGCCTGGTTATGAATTTTGACTTCACTGAACTCCTTTTCCAGCCACATGGTGTAATCGAAACCATCGCCGTCGGACAGGCTATCCGACAGGAAACCGGCCACATGTAGGATCTCGGTGGTAGTAGGCGCCCCCTTCAAAAGCGTGAGCCAGGTGTCAGCCTTGGCCTGTGGGATTTTCCCGATCTCGACAGCGTAGCGAAACCCGGATCGAATCAGCCCAGTCCAGGCAAGCTGGGAGTATTTCCCCTCGGTCAAACCCATGCTCATGCCTGTACCGACGACCAAGATAGTGTCTTTACTCGGCTTGATGCGTTGGCTTGCGTACTCCAAATCTAGAGCTGTGTTGTTCATGTCCATTGTAAAAGCTTCCAATTGGAGATGCTGAGATGCTCATGTATCAGGGCGCTGCGCGCGCTGGTGGACTTCGAGCATGATGTAATGAGGTTGGTACTAATCATTTTCAGCGCGCGTATCAGTGTCGTCAAAGATTCTTTCAGCCTGCGCTGCAACACTTAAGATCGTATGGGATTGATTAGAGGTCGAACGAAACGCTGGAACTCGTCGACGATCTCAAGCGTTTCAAGGTCGATCACCACCAGGCCAATCTCAATCTTTTCCATCTGATCAGGAAGAACTGCGAGAGGCCTTGGTGATTCCGACTCACCAACCTCATAACAGGTTGCCTCAAGGTCAACGCAATAGAGGTAGCGGTATGGCGCGAGTAGGTTTTGGATTGCTTGGAGGTGAAGGAGCTTTGCTTCAACGCTATGGCAGGGGAAACCTTACTTGGAAATTAGTCAGGTTCGCCGAGCCATTCATTTGATACAGCATTTGGCTCAAGATAAAAATCTCGCCCTACTCCTCGGTGATATGGCGACGACCCCACTGACACAACGTTTTGCTTAACCCCTCTTGGGCGAGTGCTATACAGCCCAGCTTGCTAATGGATCGGCAAAATAATTCTGAAACTGTTAGTTGATAAAAACTGTTTAAAAACAGCTAGTTAGAGGTTACTAACTGTTAGGGTCATTCAGATATAACGACGGCTGCGTCATTGCGCGCAGCTATGACGCCAAACCCTTTGTGAAAATGGGTGAGCCGTACTTTCAGGTGAGGCACAAGCTCAAGCAATACGGCATCGTCCCGTTCTCTTCCAATTACGCGCTCTACGGCGACATGAGCGAGCGCGTGATGAGCCTCATCGAGTCGATGGTGCCGGCGGTCGAGATTTACAGCATTGACGAAGCCTTCGCCGATCTTACCGGCATTGCCGATCTGGACAGCCTTGGCCGCCGCATCCGTAGCCATGTACTGCGCTGCACTGGCATCCCGGTCGGGGTCGGTATCGCTCACACAAAAACGCTGGCCAAACTGGCCAATCACACGGCCAAGCGCCTGCAGGCATAGACGGGTGGGGTGGTGAATATCTGCGATGCGGTCAAACGCGACTGGGTGCTGCGCAACACGGATGTCAGTGAGGTGTGGGGTGTCGGTCGACGGATGAAGCTGCATCTGGATGCAATGGGGATCAAGACCGCGATGGACCTGGCCAAAGCCGATCCATGGACATTGCGCAAAAAATTCAGCGTCGTGATTGAGAAGACCGCTCGCGAATTAGCGGGTACCGCCTGCCTTGAACTGGACGAGCCTGACCCGCCGAAGCGGGAAATCTGCTGCAGCCGAATGTTTGGCAAACGTCTCTCGGAATTGCCGCCAATCAAGGAGGCGGTCGCGACCTACATGATGCGCGCCTCGGAAAAGCTCAGGGCGCAGAACTCGTTGTGCAGGAAGATCCGCGTCAGCATCCGTACCGGCATGTTTAACCCGGAAGAAGCCAGGTACGCGAATGGGGTGGTGGTCGATCTGCCATACCCGACGGATGATGTGCGGCTGCTCACCAGGTTGGCGGTCGATGCGCTCGATCGGGTGTTTCGCCCAGGCTTCAAATACAGCAAAGCGGAGGTGTTGCTGCTCAACCTGTGTCAGCCCGGCGACTACACAGATGATCTGTTCGCAGCGTCCCAGGCCACCGAGGCGACCAGAGTCATGGCAGTGCTGGACCAGATCAACGGCCGGTGGGGCCGAGGTACATTACGCACTGCCAGTGTGCCAAGTCACCCGGAATGGGCCATGCGACGGGACATCATGAGCCAGAGCTACACCACAAGACTTGATCAGCTGTGGAAGGTGTCCTGTAACTAGTGACCCAGGCCGCGAACCCTGCCGACATCATTACGGGCCATTTGCGCCGGCACCGTGCAGGCGCCGGTAGTGCCAGGCAAATTCAGCCTCCTTGCTGATGGGTCGGTGTTACACAATGCCGATAAAAGACAGGATAAACAGGACGATCACGACGGCGCCGACGATGTAGATGATGTTATTCATGGTTCGCTTCTCCAGGTGGGTAGGGGGCTGACACGTTGGTGTCTACTACAACGGACAGCCTCGATGACGATTCCGTTCCGCAGGCATTACCTGCAATGCAAGTGACATACGAACGTTGCAGGAATTACTTGCTCAGATGAATTAAGTTAACTAAATTCAAACAGGTGCTTTTGGTGTACCGTCTGGTTACTAACCACGTAGAGATCAATAATGTCCAAGCTCGCTGAATTCCGCCAACTCGAAAAACACCTTGCCGAACAACTCCAGGCGCTTGAAGCCTTGAAGGGCGACGCGGGTCTGAAAAAAGAAATAGAGTTCGAGACCAAGTTGCGCGACTTGCTCGCCAAATACAGCTACAGCCTGAAAGATGTGATCAACCTTCTTGACCCGAAAGCGGGTCGTCGCGCCCCTGCGAACGAGCCGAAAACCAATACTCGCAAGCCGCGCGAAATGAAAGTCTACAAGCATCCTAAAACCGGCGAAGTGGTTGAAACCAAAGGCGGCAACCACAAAACTTTGAAGGAATGGAAAGCTGAACACGGCTCCGCCACCGTCGAGTCCTGGCTGACCAAGTAATACCGAGACGGAAAAAAAACGGGGCCCCTTGAGGCCCCTTTTTTTATCGCGGCTATTCGTGTGGACCGCTTATGGATCAGGAAACGGCATCGCCAAAAGCCAGTCGCTGAAAACATTCAAAGGGCGCAGGTCCTGGTATCGAGTCGCGTAGACATGGAATAGCTGCGGCCACTTTCGATGGTTTTAAACGATGCAAAAAGTTCACCGCTGTGCAACGCATCCTGCGCCAGAATTTCTGGAATCAAACCGATGCCGGCGGAGACTGCTTGAGCCCGCGCAGATGATGGCGGTCATGTCCTGCGTGGCAAATTGAACATCTTCGAGTGAGCTGTAATGGATGCTTCAGCGTGCAACCTTTCGCGGAAAGTACACAGAGAACACCGTGCCGTCCTGTCGATCTGAACTCACCGACACGACACCGCCGTGCGCGACGGCGATTTCCCTGACGATAAACAGACCGAGGCCGACGCTGCGCACTTCACTGTCGGTTTGGGTGCCACGGGTCATCGGCTCAAACAGAACGTTCATGATTGCTTGTGCGATCACAGGCCCATGGTTGTGCACGGAGACGATGGCCTGTTCATTTTCCAGGCGGGAGGTGATCGTGATCGGTTGGTGAAAATCTCCGTATGCCGCACTGTTGGCCACCAGGTTACCGATGATTTGCTGGACGCGATCTGCATCCAGATGAGCGCTGCCTGCGCCGTTCGATTGGTGGACCAGCGTCGATTGTGGAAACGCTACGCGCAGCTCATCGACAATCTGCCCAGTGACCTGATGCAGATCCATCGACGCAGGCGCAATGTTCAAACCGCGGCCAACGCGGGCGAGGGCGAAGTCCAGCAAGTCGGCAATCATCCGTTGCGCGCGCTCGGATGACTGGCCGATGTGGCCCAGTAAGCGGGTTTCTTTAGGGCTGCGCTCTGCAGTGCTGAGCATTTGTGAAGCCATTCTGATCGCCGTCAGCGGATTCTTCAGATCGTGGCTGACGATGGCCACCATCTGTTCGGCAAACGTGGCGCGCCTCTGAGATTTCTCATAGGCCATTTTCAGCTCCGCCTGAGCTTGCTGGAGAGCAGTCTCGGCCGCGGTCTTTTCGCGTAACAGGTCTTCGGCGACTTTTCGCGCGCGAACCAGTTCACGTTCGTACTTGTCGCGATCCGTGGTACCGAACAAGGCCAGTTCATAGAACGCGCCGTTGGCGTGTTCGCGCCTGACGCCGTTGAGCAGCATGGTCACGGTGCGTTTGTCGCAATGCACCAGATCGAGTTTGACCTCGGCGACGGAGCCCTGCATCTGCATGAGCGGCGCCCAGTGGGTTTGATGAAAAATCCGTCCGCCCATGGTCAGCAGGTCCTGAAAACGTCGACCGATCAACTCGGCGGGTTCGAAGCCGACCCAATTGCCGAACGTCTTGTTGCTTTGCAGAATCGTGCCGTTTTCCTTCGTGACGACCAATCCGCAGGGGGCCAGTTCGAACAACGTTTGCGGGTCGGGCAGCAATGGCTCATCGCTCGGCATGCGCGCCTACCCATGGCGACAGGAAGCTGTCCATGGCGTTGGAGCACGCACTCGGCGCGCTCATGTGCGGGCAGTGACCGACGTTGTCCACCAGGCACAAGGTGCTGTTGGTGAGCACGTCGTGCAGGTATTCACCCACGGCAACCGGGGCGATGAGGTCGTCAGTAGACTGCAGAATCAAGGTCGGTGTAGTCAGGCCGGCAATGTCCTTGCGGTTGTCCGACATGAACGTTACCCGCGCAAATTGCTTGGCGATCTCCGGATCGGTCCTGCAAAAACTATTGGTGAGCTCTTCGCCCAACGCCGGTTGCCCCGGCGCGCCCATGATCGCAGGGGCCATGTTGCTGGACCAGCCTAGGTAATTACTGTCGAGGGTGTCGAGCAGCGAGTGGATGTCTTCGAGCTGGAAACCGCCTACATAGTCGTCGGAATCGATGTAGCAGGGCGACGGACCAATCATCACATGAGCGGCGATTCTGCCGGGCGCCTGACGATCGGCCAGAGCACCGATCATCGCGCTGACCGAGTGACCGACGATAATCACCGGGCCGCTGGCGAATTGATCAATGATCTCGTTAAGGTCCTGCGCATAACCGCCCAGCGAGTTGTACTTTTGCGTGTCGTACGCGCCGAGGTCCGATTGACCTGCGCCCACCAGGTCATACAGCACGACCTTGAAGCGATCCACGAATGTGTCGACCAGGTAACGCCACATCGTTTGGTCACAGCCGAAACCGTGAGAAAACACCAGCGTTGCCGGACCGTCGCCCCTGACTACTACGTTATTGCGGTGTTGAAGGTCCATGCATGGGGTTCCCGGTCGAGCCAAAGGTGTTTGGCCGTGGGGGAGTTTAGATAGTCCCGCGCAGCAGGTCACGCTGCATTAACGATGGGTGGCTGGCCTGGAAGCCGAAGCCACGGTGCCGCTACCGCAATTAATGTAGGACGAGGTCTTCAACCAGCGGTTATCCGGGTAATAGGAAAACAACAGTTGCCCGTCCTTCATCGAGTCGATCAACTTGTGTGCGACCGCCGGTCGGACCGCCGGGCAACCAAGACTGCGACCGATTCGCCCGTTCGCCCGCGCCAGCACCGGGCTGACGTAAGGCGCGCCGTGAATGACGATGGCGCGGTCGAAAGCGTTATCGTTGAAGCCCGGCTCCAGCCCTTCCATGCGCAATGAATAGCCGTTTTGCCCAACATAGCTTTGTTGTGTGCGGAACAAACCGAGGCTGGTAGCGAAACTTTCATTCTTGTTGGAGAAATTCAAAGCCATGTTCTCGCCGCTGTTGCGTCCGTGAGCGACCAATTCCTGAAACAGTAACTTGCGTTGTTTTAAATCGAACACCCAAAGCCGCTGTTCGGTCGAAGGCAGGGAGTAATCGATCACCGCAAGTCTTTGCGCTGGGGCTGCACCTTGAGCAATGCTGCATTTTGAGGCGCGAACTGCGAGGTTGATGACCTTGGCATTGGCTTTTGGCGCCGCTTTGATGAGAGCGGTCGCAAGCGAATCGGCGTAGGCTGACGGTGCGGACATTGCAGTCAGTAGTAGTGCCGGGAAGACACAGCCAAAACGTAATAGCGCCATATAGATGTCTCATTTTGTTGAGTTCGAGTCTAGCAGTGCGTTGGGATGCCAGGCGTTGAATGCGGGGATTAAGGATTATTCATGGTGCTTTTAACAAGGTTATTCGTCATAAGCCGCGTTTTTTTTATGGGCTTTCTGATCAGCGGCAGTGCTTTGGCCGAAACTTCGCCGATTGAGCCGACATCTCCGGCCAGCGCCGTATTGGACGCTGCGCCTCAAGACAATGTCGCTCGGGCTATCCAGGCGTCGCTCGAACCGTTGAAAAGCGCTTTTCCGCCACTGCTCACTGCACCCCGTCATCGACGCGTGGATGTCAGTCGATTGGTGCTGGATTTTTACGCTCACCGTGCCTATCGGCCGGCATGGACCCACGCAGCCGACATCGACCAATTGATCACCAGCCTGCAAGCAACGGACATCGACGGTTTGACGCCGACGGATTTTCACATCGACGAACTGGTCCGATCCCGGGCGACTTTGAAGGCAGCGCCTGCAATCCCTGAGCAGCAAGCGGCTTTTGATCTGGCTACCACGCATACATTCATTAGCGCGCTGATGCAGCTGCGGCGGGGCAAGGTCGATCCCGCGCGGCTGGATAATCACTGGAATTTCGATGCGAACGGTGTCGACCCGCGTGACGACGTCAACGCTTTTTTCGCCGCTCTGGACAATCACGACGTGGCAAAAGCGTTTGCCCAGGCACCGCCGCAAGAAGCGGTGTATGTCGGGTTGCGCCAGGCTCTTGCGCAGTTGCGCGGTGTTCGCGAGCGCGGCGGCTGGCCGAAGGTGGTGGTCGATCATTCGCTTAAACCCGGCATGGACGAACCGGCCGTTGCGCAGTTGCGTGCGCGACTGGTCGCTGCAGGCTTCCTCGATTCGCGTCTGATCCGCGGCACTCAGTACGATGGCGCCGTCACCGCTGCGGTGAAAAAATACCAGAATGAGCAATACCTGACCGCCGACGGCATGGCTGGCGCGACGACGCTGGCGGCGTTGAACGTGCCGGTCGAGGCGCGTATCGATCAGGTGCGGGTCAACATGGAGCGGGCGCGCTGGCTGCTTTACAAGCTTCAGGGCACGTTCGTGATTGTCGATATCGCCGGCTACAAAGTGGCGATGTACCGAGACGGTCAGCCTATATGGCGCTCTCGCGTGCAGGTCGGCAAGGCAGCGCGCAATACGCCGATCTTCCAGGCGCAGATCAGCTACATCACGTTCAACCCGACCTGGACGGTGCCGCCGACAATCCTCAAGGAAGACGTGCTGCCGAAGGTTCAGAGCAATCTCGATTACCTCGCCGCCCACCGGATGCGCGTGCTCGATCGCGAAGGCAACGTCCTGGACCCCTCGACCGTCGACTGGAGCAATCCGCGCGGCATCAGTTTGCGCCAGGACGCCGGCCCGGACAGCTCGCTGGGGCAGGTGGTGATCCGTTTCCCTAACGATTACGCGATCTATCTTCACGACACCCCGCATCGCGAGCTGTTTTCCAGAACCATTCGCGCAACCAGTTCGGGCTGCATTCGTGTGGAGAATCCGCTGCAACTGGTGGAGTTGCTGTTCAACGACCCGGTCAAATGGAACAGTGCCGGTATCCAGAAGCAATTGGCCACTGGCAAGACCCAGAACATTTTGCTGCCAGTGAAAGTCCCGGTGCTGCTCGCCTATTGGACCGTGGATATGGGCAGTGATGGGCGCGTCGCGTTCAAGCCGGATGTGTATGGCTACGATGCGCCCGTGTTGCGGGCGTTGAATCGGCCTTCGCAAATGCCCGTGGTGAATTTGCAGGCAGCAAGGGTGGCGACGGGCAACCTGCGGTAAGGACAATTGCTGTGCGCCTTGACGTACACTAGGCGCGCCATTTCCAAGGGTGTCGGGCCTTCGCCCATGCCGTACTCCTGCAGGACGAGCTTTTGCCTATCTCGCTAGACGATCCGCGCCATGCCACCGGCGCCGCATTGAAACGGCTGCCGCTGCGCAAGGCCGCGGTACTGTTTGTCAGCGTTGTATGCCTGTGCCTTTGTGGCCTGTTGTACCTGCAGCTGGAGCAATCGCGTCGGCACGATCTCGCTTCGGCGGAAGAGGACTCTGCAAACCTCACGCGTGCCATGGCCCAGCAGGCTGAAGACACTTTCATGAAAGCCGATCTGGTGCTGACCAGCCTGGCAGACTGGATTCAGGCTGACGGGTTCAACGGTGAGCAACAGCAACTCTTACGCAAAACCTTTGCCCGCCGGGTTCAGGCACTCAGCCAGCTGCACGGGGTGTTTCTGTTTGATCAGAACGGGCAGTGGGTGGTCACCTCGTTCGAAGATCTTACGCGCGGCGCGGGTGTTGATGACCGCGAATATTTCAGGTTTCACCAGCAGAATGTGTCATCCATCGCCCACATCGGCCCGGCTATTCGTAGTCGCAAAAACGGCGAGTGGATCATCCCGGTTTCCAAGCGGGTAAACGACGAAAACGGCGTGTTCCGAGGCGTTTTGATGGCTGGAATCAAGATGTCGTATTTCGA
>JALYPE010000750.1 GCA_030856525.1 Pseudomonadota bacterium
ACCGAGATTGCAGCGAACTACTTCGTTTGCGAAATGACGGGCAGCGGCTGCACCCCTGCTAAATCCGAAGGTGTCAAATGTAAGCGAAGTGATTTCACTGCCGGGATTACGACTTATTGCTTCCTTAACCAGTGTCTTGAGAGCGACAAGAGCTTTTTGAACCTTGCCCGTCACGCCAGCATCTCCCCGGCCAGTGGCCGCAGCGCCCATGCTGTCTTGCTGGCCAGCATCCGTACCGATCCCGTCGACATACAGGCTGCGCGATACGAGTTTGGCTGAGGTTTCATCGCCAGCCAATTCCGAGGTTGGATAAAGCTCATAAAGCTTGAAAACATTACTCACATCATTCCCATAACTCCCCTCCGGATCCGCCATATACGGCTTGCAGCTCGCATCGACATCTTCGGGGCGGATGGGGTGGTGGGCGCCGCACAGGAGGCCTGAGGCCGAGTTGTTGGCGTTGTTCAGCGTGCCGTCGAAGAACACGCCGATGCGTAATGCGACGCGGATCTTTTCTTTTGCGGCGGCGGGTGCCTTGCCGTGTTTTTCATATTCGGCCCAGCGCTGGGCGTGGATGTCGACGGGTTTGGCTTCGTCGTATCGGAAGTTTTTCGGGGGGTTGGGGACGTATCCACTCATTCCTTGATCACCTGCTCCTTGGTAACGGGCGCTGAGAGTGTCATTGCTCAGGCGATCAGGCAACGCCTAGCCACAGGCCATCATCGGTGGATGGCCAGGTTCATCCAGACATTGCTGGCGTTGATAGTCACCATCAACTCAATGAAGTTCTCATAAAAATTGCGCGGCGTAACATCGCATCCATACCAACCAATAACACCCCGGAGCACACCATCATGAAACGCCAACTCTTCGTCAGTATTGCTTTCTCGGTTCTTGCAGCTAACGCTTTCGCCGCTACCTCTGCTCACCCGGTTGTCGCCGAAGGTGGCTCGGATCGTCTGATCGAACGCCGCGTTGCCGAAGGTGGCTCTGATCGTCTGATCGAACGCCGCGTTGCCGAAGGTGGTTCCGATCGCCTGATCGAAAGCCGCAACGTATGAGTGAAGGCATGCGCTGCAACAACGAACAAAGCCCGGCTCACCAGTCGGGCTTTTTTTATGCAGGCACCAGCAGAAAATGCTCACTGGACGACCGGTCGGAAAATCCTTCGAACGTCAACGCCGTCGCGCCTTCAAAGAAGTAAGCCCAGCACTCGCGCTGCGCACAGGAGCGATCATGAATAACGACAATGACCTGCAAGGCGGTTCGGGCAGCGAAGAACCGGTCCCCGTTTCAAACCCGGAAACTCCAGGGCATCACGATGAAGATGGCAATGTCGACGACCACGTGCCGCTTGATCCGAATGACGACAGCCCCGTCGAAGACGAACTGGCGGGTCGCTAACACCGTTCAAGGCTCAAGCGATGTCATCGCCTGAGCCTGCCACAGTGCTTTGAACGGCCCATCGCGCTTGAGCAGATCTTCGGGCATACCGTCCTCAACAATTTCCCCTTCATGCAGCACGATCACCCGGTCAAAATTGGCGATGGTCGATAACCGGTGGGCGATTGCCAGCACCGTTCGCCCGCGCATCAGCGCGGTCAGTGCCGTACGAATCACCGACTCGGTCTGCGAGTCCAGCGCGGAAGTCGCCTCGTCCAGCACCAGAATCGGTGCGTTCTTGAGGAATGCCCGGGCCAGGCCGAGGCGCTGACGTTGGCCACCGGAAAGCATGGCCCCGCGCTCACCGATCAGCGTTGAATAACCGTGCGGCAAGGCCCGGATAAACACGTCGCAGTAGGCTTGTTTCGCAGCGTCCATCACTTGCTCTTCAGTGGCTTTCGGCTGGCCGTAGGCGATGTTCTCGAAGATGCTGCGGTTAAACAGCGCCGCCTCCTGCGGCACCACGGCGATTTGTCGGCGCAAACTGTTCTGGCTGACCGTACGAATGTCGCGGTCGTCGATCAGGATGATGCCGCTGCGCACGTCATCCAGGCGTTGCAGCAAGTTGATCAGGGTGGATTTGCCCGCGCCGGAAGTGCCGACCACTCCTACGGTCTGCCCCGCCGGAATGTCGAGAAACAGGTGCTTGAACACCTCGCGACCATCTGGATAGCTGTAGCTCACATCGATGAATTTTATGCTGCCGCGGGTTGCCTGCATTTCTTCCGGCGCATCGGACAAGGCATGCGGTTGCACGATGATGCGCAGGGTTTCAGAGATATCGCCGAGCTGCTGCGAGGTGTCGACCAACGCCAGCGCCAGGTCCCGCGAGCCGTGCAGGATGCGAAAGGTCAGCGCGCTGATCATCACCACGTCGCCGGCGGTAATGCCGGCCTCGCGCCACAGGCTGATCGCCCAGATGAGCATGCCGCCCGCCATCACCGACAGAAAAATATCGTGCAGCACGCGGGCCTTTTCCAGGTAGATCCAGCTGCGTCGCTGGGCCTTGGCTTCGACGCCGATGGCGCGTTCCAGCCGCTGGCGTTCGCGATTACGCGCAGAGAACGCCTTGATCGTCCAGACATTGGACACCAGATCAACAATTTCGCCGCCGACACGCGCCGATTGCGAAGCGAAATCGATGTGCCTTTTACGCCCGCGAATACCAAAAAAGGTGATCAGCAGGCCGACGACAAAAACGCAGCCGATCAAGGCGCCGGCCATGCCGATGCTCACCGTGGAGAGCACGATCACCGCCCCAAGAAAATCCACGCACGGCGGAATGATTTTCCACGCCAGCCCTCCGTATATTGAACCGGCCGCCGCGCCGGCCGAGGAAATCCGGTTGGCCAGAGCCCCGGCGAAGTGCTGGGAGAAATAGCGCATGGGATGGCCGGTCAGGTGACTGAACAGGTCGACCCGCAAGTCTGCGCAACTGGCGACCACGGTGCGACAGCCGAGCCATCCGCCGAGCCGCCAGAAGACGTTTTCCAGCACGATCAAACTGATGAACAGCGTGAACGGAAACCAGATGTGCGCGCTGGCCCGATCCCCCAACGTCATGACGTCCACCAGCAATTTCATGCCGTATTGCACGGCCACTGCGCAGCTCGCGGCGCCCACGACCAAAAACAGCATCCCGCCAAAATGCCAAGGACGTCGAAGCACGTAGCGCCATAAAAACGCTACCGGTTGATCGGGCAAGTGTTGTTCTTCAACTTCCTCTTCACGGTCCATGGTCGTCCGCACCGGGGGGAGTGAAACGTTGCGCCAGTTGTTGCATCGCCAGGCCAAGCGGATGGAACGCTGCGCGTTGGCCTTCGCCATCGGCGTAACCGAACAGGCCGGCCGGGCAATAGCGGTCGTTGTCCCAACCGGGGTAATCGAGAATCGGGTACCAGCAAATGCCTTCAATCGGCACGCCGCGACGTATCGCCAGTTCCACCTGCTCGCTGACATACGCCAGCCACGGCACACGCTCTTCGCCTTCTGCACCGGTTTCCGAGATGAACATCGGCCGCCGATAGCGTTGATGCACCTCGCTGAGCATGCCCGCCAAAGGTCGATATCGGGGCGCATCGCGGGGGATTTTCGGGCCGTTAAGAATCCACTGGTTATGCGGGTAATAATTGATCCCGATAATGTCCAGATAGGACTCCTGCCCGCCCAGACCCGGCCATTGCCTGCCAGTGAGCAATTCCCAGGCATCGAACTGTGACTGGCGATAATCCTCGGCGGCGTTGACCTGATCGATACGGTGCGAACCGGCAATCACATTGATCAACGGTTCGCACTGCACGAACCGCGCGGCCGACGCCTGTTCGCGAATCGCCTCAATGGCGGCAATGCTCGCCCGCACCAGTTGATGCTTGAGCTCCAGCCCGCGACCTTGCGCCGATGGATTGAAATACCCGACCGCCCCGCCCGCCCAGCTCCAGAACGAAATTTCGTTGAGCGGCGAATAGAAAGGCACCGCTATGCCCTCCTCCCTGACCAAGCGCGCAACCGCCGCGCAGAACCTGGCAAAACGCTCGACGAACGCCGGCCGCCAGATGTCCAGATCATCGGGGTAACCGTAGTGGCACAGGTCCCAGATCACCTGCAGATTGCACGCCTTCGCCGCTCGAAGCATCGGCAGAAAACTGCTCCAGTCGTAATGCCCCGCACGCGTCTCGATCAAATGCCAGCGCAACCCATCGCGGACGCTGCGAATGCCGCTCGCCGCCAGTTGCCGATAGTCACTCTGCACCCAGCGCGCATGGCCGGTCGACGTCGAAAGATCCAGGCGCCGCCCGTCATTGCGGCGATGGGAGGAACATTCGTAGCCGGCCAACAGAAAACTGTCGAACGTGCCGGGCGCCGTCATGACGCCAGGGCCGGCCCGGCGGCGATCATGACTCCACTCCATCAGCCGGCACATTCGCCTCGGCGGCTGCTTCGGCAATGCGTTGATAAAGTGCCAACGCCTGGCCGATTACCTGATCCATGTTGTAGTACTTGTAGGTTCCCAGCCGACCCAGAAACGTCACGTTCGGCGTGGTGTCGGCCAGCGCCTTGTAGCGCTTGTACAACTCGGCGTTCTCCGGGCGCGGCACCGGGTAATACGGATCGCCGTCAGCGCACGGAAACTCATAGCTGATGCTGGTCAGCGGGTGGGTTTGCCCGGTCAGGTGTTTGTATTCGGTGATGCGCGTATAGGGCACCGCTTCATCGGGATAGTTGACCACTGACACCGGCTGGAACTGCACCTGGCTGATGGTTTCGTGCTGAAATTTCAACGAGCGGTACGGCAGCTTGCCGTAGCAATAATCGAAATACTCATCGACGGGACCGCTGTAAACGAGGTGACTGTGGCTGACCTGGTCGCGCACCTCGGTGAAGTCGGTGCTCAGCAGAATGTCGATGTTCGGGTGCTCGAGCATGCGTTCGAACATGCGCGTGTAGCCGTCCAGCGGCATCATCTGGTAGGTGTCACCAAAATAGCGGTCGTCACTGTTGGTACGGGTCGGTACGCGCGAGGTCACCGACTTGTCGAGGTCCGACGGGTCGAGCCCCCACTGCTTGCGCGTGTAGCCACGGAAAAACATCTCATAGAGTTCGCGACCGACCTGGTTGATCACCACATCTTCCGAGGTACGGATGCTCTCCACCGGTTGCGCACGGCTGGCCAGGAACTCGGCGGCTTGCGGCTCGGTCATGCTCAACCCATACAACGTGTTGAGCGTTGTCAGGTTGATCGGAATGGGCACCCGGTGCTCGGCCACTTGCGCCAACACGCGATGCTCGTACGGGCGCCATTCGGTGAACTTCGACAGGTACTGGACGATCCGCTCGGCATTGGTGTGGAAGATATGCGGACCGTATCGATGGACCATGATGCCGGCCTCATCGAAATGGTCATAGGCATTGCCACCAATATGCCCGCGCCGATCGATCAGCAGGACTCGTTTGCCGAGGCCGTCAGCCAGACGCTCAGCCAACACGCTGCCGGCAAACCCGGCACCCACGATCAGGTAGTCGTAGCGTTTCGCAGCGGAGCCGTCGATGGCAGATTGCAGGGTTATCTGAGGCATTCGATCTGCTCCTTCATCACAGCGCAGGTCTTGTCCCATGACATGCCGTCGAGGACAGTGTCGATGCGTTGGGTGAACGCTGCGTTGTCGCTGTCATCGGTCAGAATGCTCTCGATGGCCGCGATGAACTCACTCGCCGACGCGGCAATTTTGACCACGCCGCTGTCGCCGTAAGTGCGCACGACATCAGTGATGGGGGTGGATACCACGGCACATCCGCCTGCAAGGTATTCCGGGGTTTTGG
>JALYPE010000073.1 GCA_030856525.1 Pseudomonadota bacterium
ATTCGCAACAACGATGACCCGGTGACCATTGATGGCTTGAACGTTGCGGGCGGTGAACTGTCGGTTCGCGAACAAAATCTCAGCGACGGCACCAGTCCGGACGCGCCGGCGCTGACTCAAAGCGGCACGTTCACCATCACTGCTCAGGACGGCGTGCAAACTCTCACCGTCGGTGGTATTGCCGTGGTCACCGCGGGCGTGGCAGCAGGCTTCCCGCAATCGGTTGTCACACCGCTGGGCAGCACGCTGACCATCACCGGTTATGACAGCGTCACCGGCATCGTCAGCTACAGCTACACCCTGGCCGACGACGAAACCCATCCGAACGCCGATGGCAGCAACAGCATCGCCGAACAATTCGCCGTGACCGTGGTTGATGACAACGGCACCACAGCCAATGGCAGTCTGGACGTCAACATCGTCGACGACGTCCCGCAAGCGATCGCTGACAGCAACACCGGCACCGGCTCTGAAGCCCTGCCGGCGCTTGAAGGCAACGTTCTGACCAATGATTTGCAAGGCGCCGACCGTGTCGCGACCGGGCCGATCACTGCCGGCACGTTCACCGGGACCTACGGCACGTTGGTGCTCAACGCCAACGGCACGTACACCTATACCCTCGACGTCAGCGACGCCGATTTCAAAGCGTTGAACGGTGGCGGCAACGGCACGGAGAGCTTTGTCTACACGCTCACCGATGCCGATGGCGACACCAGCACCGCAACGCTGGTGCTGAACATCCACAACAACAACGACGACGTGGTTCTCAACGGCCTCGACGTCAACGGTGGTGAGCTGACCGTCTCCGAGCAAAATCTCAGTGACGGCACCAGCCCGAACACCCCGGCACTGACCCAGAGCGGCACCTTCACCGTGACCGCGCTGGACGGCCTGCAAACCCTGACCGTCGGCGGCATCGCTCTGGTTACCGGTGGGGTCGCTGCAGGCTTTCCGCAGTCGGTCGTCACGCCGTTGGGCAGCACGCTCACCATCAACGGATACAACCCGATCACCGGCGTGGTCAGCTACACCTACACGCTGGTCGACAATGAAACTCACCCGAATGCCGCCGGTGCCAACAGCATCAGTGAGAACTTCGATGTGGTCGCCACCGACACTGACGGCAGCACCGCGTCGGGCCAGATCAACGTCAACATTGTCGATGACATGCCGACCGCCAACCCGGATGCCGGCACGGTGCAGGAAGGCGCCACGGTCAGCGGCAACGTGCTCACCAACGACATCGGCGGTGCCGACGGCCCGGCGCTCAGCGGTGCCGTGGTGGGCGTGCGCGCGGGCAGCGACACCTCATCCTCGGCCATCGGCGGTCTGAACTCGCAGATCAACGGCAGCTACGGTTACCTGACGCTGGATGCCAACGGCAACGCCGTTTACCACAGCAACCCGAACGCCGTCGGCGCTCCGGGCGCGACCGATGTGTTCACTTACACGGTGCGCGATGCGGACGGTGATGAAAGCACCACGACCATCACCATCGACGTGTCGAACAGTCGCCTCCTGGCGGCGACAGACAGCGACGTGAAAGTCTACGAAAAAGCCCTCGACCTGACCCGCGACGGCCAAGACCTGGCGCCGGGCATCGTCGAAGGCAGCCGTCCAAACAGCACCGCTGAAACAGCCACTGGCACGCTGGTCGGTTCAGTCTCCGGTGCGGTGGGCGCGATCACCTATTCGCTGGTCAGCAATGCCACCGGGAACTACGGGCAGATTCTGCTGAATGCCGATGGCAGCTATACCTACACCCTGACGTCGCCAGCCGCGACTACACCGGGCGTCGATGACGGCCCGAACAGGCTGAGCGAAAGCTTTACCTATCAGGCCACCGATTCGCTGGGCAACACGGTCACCAGCCAGATTGTGGTCAGCATTGTCGATGACGTGCCGATCGCTCACTGCGATTTTGTCTCGGTCACTGAAGGTGGCACCGTCACCGGCAACGTGCTGGGCAACGACATCCTCGGGGCAGACGGCGCTGCAGCGGCAGGAGCGGTCATCGGCGTGCGCGCCGGCGACGACAATTCGAGCTCGGCCATTGGCGGTTTGAATACTCAGATCCAGGGCACCTACGGTTACCTGACGCTGGATGCCCAAGGTAATGCGGTCTATCACAGCAATCCGAACAGCGTGAAACCCGCTGGCGCGACTGATGTGTTCTCTTACACCGTGCGCGATGGCGACGGCGACGAAGCCACCACGACCATCACCATCGACGTTACTAACAGCGCCCTCGTGGCCACGTCAGACAAAGATGTGAAGGTTCAGGAAAAAGCCCTCGACCTGACCCGCGACGGCCAGGACCTGGCGCCGGGCACCGTCGTGGGTAGCCAGCCAAACAGCACCGCAGAAACGGCGAGCGGAACGCTGGTCGGTTCGGTCACCGGTGCAGTGGGCGCGATCACTTATTCGCTGGTTGGCAACGCCACCGGGACTTACGGGCAGATCCTGCTCAATGCCGATGGCAGCTACACCTACACGCTGACTTCGCCTGCCACCACCACACCGGGCGTGGATGACGGCCCGAACAGGCTGAGCGAAAGCTTCACCTACCAGGCTACCGACTCGCTCGGCAACACGGTCACCAGCCAGATTGTGGTGAGCATTGTCGACGACGTGCCGATCGCTCACTGCGATTTTGTCTCGGTCACTGAAGGTGGCACCGTCACCGGCAACGTGTTGGGCAACGATATTCTCGGTGCCGACGGCGCTGCTGCCGGCGGCGCGGTCATCGGCGTGCGCGCCGGCGACGACAATTCGAGCTCGGCCATTGGCGGGCTCAACACCAGGATTCAGGGCAACTACGGTTACCTGACGCTGGATGCCCAGGGCAATGCGGTTTACCACAGCAATCCGAACAGCGTTAATCCGGCTGGCGCGACGGATGTGTTCTCTTACACCGTGCGCGATGGCGACGGCGATGAAGCCACCACGACCATCACCATCGATGTCAACAACAGCGGCATCGTAGCCGCCAAAGACACCGACGTTACCGTCTACGAAAAGGCGCTGGACCTGAACAAGGACGGTCTGGATCTGGCGCCTGGCACAGTCACCGGCAGCGAACCCGGCAATACCGGCGAAAGCGCCAGCGGCACTCTGGTCGGTTCGGTCAGCGGTGCCAGCGGGGCGGTTACTTACACCCTGGTCGGCAACGCCACCGGTGCGTTCGGGCAACTGTTGCTGAACCCCAACGGCACCTACACCTACACACTGACCTCGGCCCCGAAAACGTCGCCGGGTGCCAACGATGGGGCGAACAGCGTCAGCGAGAGTTTCACCTACAAGGCCACCGATGCGCTGGGCAACAGCACTACCAGCACCATCCAGATCAACATCGTCGATGATGTGCCGAAAGCGGTCGCATCCGATCGTTCGGTCGCGGCAGTGCAAATCGATTCCAACCTGCTGTTGGTGATCGACGTTTCCGGCAGCATGAAGGACGCGTCCGGTGTCGCCGGCCTGTCGCGCATGGCGTTGGCCAAACAGGCGATCAGCGCTTTGCTCGACAAGTACGACGACCTCGGCGACGTCAAAGTGCAGATCGTCACGTTCAGCAGCGATGCCGCCGACAAGACGTCGATCTGGGTCGATGTGGCCACGGCCAAGTCGATCATCTCCGGCCTGGTGGCGCACGGGGACACCAACTACGACGCAGCCATCAAAGTGGCGCAAACGGCGTTCGACAACGACGGCAAACTGGCCGGCGCGCAGAACGTTGGCTATTTCTTCTCTGACGGTAAACCCACTGTAGGCAACCTCGATAAATCGGAAGAAGCTGGCTGGAAAAACTTCCTCGAAGCAAACAACATCAACAACTATGCGATCGGCCTGGGCAATGGCGCTCGCAATCTCAACCTTGATCCGCTGGCGTTCGACGGCAGCGCCGGTTCGGGTCAAGGCACCGACACCAATTCGGTGGTGGTGACCGATCTCAACCAACTCAACTCGGTGCTTTCCGGCACCGTGGTCGGCGCGCCGGTCACCGGTTCGCTGTTGAGCGAGGGCGGCACCTTTGGCGCCGATGGCGGTTTCATCAAAGCCATCACGGTCGACGGCACCACTTATAGCTTTGATCCGAAAGGCAACAGCAATCAGGGTTCGCTGACGGTCAGTGGGGCGGCCAACCATGGCACCTTTAACACGGTCAACAACACCCTGAGCATCGCCACTGACAACAAAGGCACGCTGGTGGTCAACCTCGATACCGGCGAATACACCTACACCTCGCAGAAAACCACGACGGTGGTGTTGACGGAAAACGTTGGTTTCACCATCAGCGACAACGACGGCGACCTCTCCAGCGCCAATCTGGTGATCAAGGTCATTCCGAATGGGGCACCGGTGGCAGTGGACGATCACATCATCACCAACGTGCTCGCGCCTAACGTCGTCGTGCCTGGTGAACTGTTGCTGGCTAATGACAAGGATCCTAATGGCGATCAGATGACTGCCTCGCCGACCACGTTCAAGACCGGCTGGGCCGCGAAAGGCGCTGACTTCATCGGCACCAAGCCGAACTTCGTCTTCACCGGCAGCAATGAACAAGCAGTGACGATTGCTCGCAGCCAGTTCGTTGCCAACACCGCTGCAATGACTGCCGTGCTAGTGGTCGGCGGTGCGTTGGGCGCGGTCAGCAGCCTCAACACCAATGACGAAGACCGCATTACCGTCAACCTGAAACAGGGCGAAACCCTTAACCTGGATCACAACCTGGCGGCAGGCAACATCGGCATGGAGTACTCGGTCAACGGCGGTGCGTTCATGGCGCTTGCTGACGGCCAGACCCTGACGGCGAACTCGGACGGCACCTACCAGATCCGCGTCATCAACACGCTGGATACCCCGGGCAATGGCGGCACTGGTTCGGAAGCCTACAAACTGACCATGACGGTCAATTACGCCAACGCCCAGGATGTCACTCCGGACGCGCACGGCACGTACGCGGCCAACGACAGTCACGGCGGCAGCGACAGCGCGGCAGTGTCCATCAGCTATCAGGCCGGTCACACCCTCGTCGGTACCGCTGGCGATGACGTGCTGGTGGCGGGCGCCGGGGATGACATTCTCAATGCCGGCGGCGGCAACGATGTGCTCAGTGGCGGCGTCGGCAATAACGAGCTGCACGGTGGCGCGGGCAACGACTTGCTCTACAGCGGCGCAGGCAATGAACTGCTCGACGGTGGCACAGGCGTCGACACCGCCAACTACGCCAACGCCACGGCCGGGGTCAAAGTCGACCTCAGTCTTGCGGGTGCGCAGAACACCGGCGGCGCCGGCACCGATACGTTGACCGCGATCGAAAACCTGACCGGCTCGAACTTCAACGATCAGCTCACCGGTGACAGCCGTAGCAACATCATCACTGGCGGGTTGGGCAATGACATCCTCAACGGCGGTGATGGCGACGACTTCCTGATCGGCGGTCTTGGCAACAACACCCTCACCGGTGGTGCGGGCGCGGACACCTTCCAGTGGCTCAAAGGCAACAGCGGCCATGACGTGGTGACCGATTTCACGCCGGGTACCGACAAGCTCGACCTGTCACAACTGCTGCAGGGGGAAAACGCTACCGTGTCCTCCCTCGACGATTACCTGCACTTCAAAGTGATCGGCAGCGGCTCGGAAGTCATCACCAGTATCGACGTCAGCGCCATGGCCGGCGCGGCGCCGAATCAGACCATCGACCTCGCGGGCGTCAACCTCGCCAGCCACTACGGCGTAACGCCAGGGGCGGGCGGGGTAATTGCCGGAGGCCACGATACGGCGACGATCATCAACGGCATGTTGAATGACCATTCGTTGAAGGTTGACACCGTTTAACCCTTACACCTGTAACGAAAAAAAACCGCCATTCCTGCGTAAGGGATGGCGGTTTTTTTTGTCTGCGATTTATCGCTAAGCCCGACCAGCGGTATCGAAACCTGTGATTTCTGACAGTAGGCATCGGTTCTCGGCTGACCTTAAATCAAGGCATAGAGATGAGTGAGCAATCGATCAGGCACTCATCGAATGGCAAGTGACCGATGCCCTGGCACTGAGTGGCATTGGAAGCATTAGGGCCACGGCTCAATACCAATGGAGTAGCGAAATGTCGATAAAAGAAGGCTTTCCTCATATAGCCAAACAAAAAAGGGCGGAATTTATCGCCTATAGAAACAGCATCCGTCTTATTGATATGGAAGCCCCCACTCCTGGTCCCGAAAACCCTTTCCTGGATGCATTAGAGCTGGATGGCCCCAAGTATCTTCCTGCTGCACATTTCAATAATCCGCTGGTCTTTATGCTTCCGGTGTTTGCTGGGCAGGACAGTCTTCCCCCGTCGCTGGTTGAGGCGTATTTGACCGTAGATGGCTCCCCGGATACCGCGTCTTTCTATACATCGACAACTCCCCTGAGTCCACTGCCTCCTATCCCAATGACTTTGAGTCTGGCGAGCAAGGATTTGCCAGGTGAACGACGCATCAGCCTGGCTTTCGAGTTTGGCGGCAACCCTGCCGACGTAAAATCCTACCGCTACATGGTCGATACCGTCGCTCCATTGCTTGATAAGTCAGTAGTACCTCCGCAACCCGCCATCGATTATGGTCTGGATCCTGAAGATTTTGCCTCTGGCAAAACTGTCACGCTGACCTATGCCGCTTGGACTAATCAGCGACAGGGCGACACTATTACCTGCTATATCGGTCGTGACCAAGGGACTAAAAAGGTCGTTGAAGCCAAAACCATAGGCGCGTCTGATGTAGGGAAAGCAGTCGAGTTTTCGCTTAACGCTAGCCACGTCGCAGGCTTCGATGGACGCTACGTGGTCTTCTGTGAGGCAGTTAGCTATCCAGGCGTCATCTCCATGCCGTCAGCAGAAACGGTATTGTATGTTTTCAAGGATCCTAAGCCTGTCGTCACTGAACCCTTGCATGTTCCGCAAATATCTGATCCGTCAGCCGATGTCATTGGAATACAAGAGTTGACGGATGGTATCAGTGCCGGTCTTCGCAACGCTATCCCGAACTTTAATAGCTCGCTGGATAAAATTGTATACGTCATTGATGGTGATGATCAGCCAGAGAAGCCTATTACCCAAATTCCATTCCTGAATACTCTCGATAATAATGCTCTTATTAAAAATGGACATGGCAATCGAACGGTTAAACTTGGCTACCGGGTCAAACGCGGTAATTTTTACTACCCCGCGGTCCCTATTGAAACTGACTATTTGCTGGACGTGCGCAAGCCGTGTGCACCATTTAACCCAGACAAACCCAATCCGCCGGACGAGACCATGGGGCTTCCCTGGATCCAGGGTCCGGTTTCAACCGAGAGAAATAAATTGACGGCAGCCGATAAGCAAAATGCCGGAGCCGTCAAAGGATTTTTGCCTTTCCATTCCCAGTTAAAAAAAGGAGACGTTGCTCAGTTTTACTATGGCGGTGCGCCGGTGCCGCTCCCAGGAGGGCAATGGACATTTCCAGCGGATGGTTCCGAAGATCCTTCTCAGCCAATCAGCTTCGAAATGGATTGGACTTTCATCGCAACGATTCCGGATAACAAAACCACTCAACTTCAAGTCGTGGTTACGCACGACCTCAATTCTAATGAAGCAATATCCACTTCGGATTATGCCGATGTCAGTACGACACCCATCGTCTTGAGCGCCGCCGGATTCAGGTACATGCATGTCAACCCGCTGAATGGTTTGATATGTAGTTCGTTGAGGCAACTGCCTGATAAGTCAATCGTTTTGGTCATCCAGATTCCAGCTGATACTCGACTGGCCGACATGGAAATAACAGTGAATTATGCCGGCTATGCGACACAGACGCCCGGTAATCCTATTAGCGGATCCGAGTGGTCGGTTAAAAAGACCCCCAGCGCAGCAGAGGCAGCATTGGGTTTTGATGTGTATATGCCCTATGAATTTATGCTCGCAACGTTAAATGGTTATGGTCGAGTGGACTACCAGGTCACTATTGATCAAGAGTTTGTACAAAAAGATGGCGTCGTAGTTCGGGTCAACGCCTCTAACGGTTCGGACACCTGCGATATTACGAAACCGATTGTTCCTGTCTAGCCAGAGCGTTTAAACCAGTCTTTCGGCCAAGTCTAATGGGATATCCGGCGTCGAGGCGCCGGGTATCCCTACCAAGCCGCATGGATCTGCAGGTGTCAGTTTTCTCTTACGGTTTCAGAGATTAATCCTACATTTTTTTGTAGGAACCCTCTGTATCGTCCGCACCCCACAGCGCTCTCCGCTTATGTGCCGGAGACAAAATGATGGAAGGACAAACCATGGGTTTCGAAAACGCTACTGTGCCTAGGGCTGCGACTGCAGCTACGTTCAAACTGCTGGCACTTTTGCCGGCTTTTTTTTTGATCAGTACGTCAGCGATGGCAGCCATCATTGTCGGTGCTGGCGAGGACAGGACAGTCGATTCGACTGATCCGGTCAGTGATTACCTGGTGGAAAATGGCGGCGTACTGACAGCCAACGCGGTGACGACTCAAAGTCTGACCGTACAGTCTGGATCGCGCTTGAACATCAACGGTGCGACCATCAATGGCAATCCCGGTTTTTATGGAATTCAGGTCTCTGACAGCCACGCCACCATCCAGGGTGGCACGGTGACGGCGGACACCCGTGCGCTATGGGTTGCTCGACCACCGTCGGCTACGCAAGGCTCAACGGTCGAGGCTACCAATAGCCGGTTCGTTGGCGGAACAACCGGCGCGCTGGTCACCGGGTTGAGTGCCTTGACACTAAGCAATAGCGAACTGCGCGGCACTAATTCGGGCAGCATTGGCCTGGACAGTCGCGGCGCTGACGTGCGCGCTTTGGCCGGCACGCTGATCAGCGGCGACAGTGCAGGCATACGGATGACCAATGATGGCAACAACGCCGGCACCAATAGTTTGTTGTTGGACAACTCCACCGTGGAAGGTCGCAACGGGCCGGCTATTTTGGTCGAAGGCGGGGTGCAGGGTGCGACAATCGCGATCCAGAACAACGTTATTCTGCGGGCCGCCGATGGCAATCTATTGAAAGTACAAGGCGGTTCCGCAACGGCAATGAATGTGGTGGGCAGCGCTTTGGAAGGCAACGTGCAGGTTCTGCAGAACAGCGGTGTCGATCTGTCGTTCGACGGCGCTTCGATGGTGGGTGACGTGTTGCGCGAAGAGGGCTCGACAGCTGACGTGTCGTTGAACAACGGCGCATCGTTCACCGGGCGTCTGAACAACAGCAATCTGAGCGTCAACTCCGGTTCGACGTTGACAATGGTCGGTGATGACAGCATTGCCACGCTGTCGCTGAATGACGGAACGGTTAATTTTGGTACGCCGGGTGTGCAACGCGATTACCGCCAACTCGATGTCGGCACCCTGAGCGGTACTGGCGTGATCGCCATGCAGGGCAACTTCGCCACCGGTGAAAGCGATTTGCTCAAAGCCGCTTCGGCGACGGGCAGCTTCGATCTCGACGTCGCCGCCTCGGGCAAGGATGCGCTGTCTCCACACGCGCTGACACTCGTCCAGATCGACAGCAATCAGGCGACATTTGCGTTATCGGGAGGCCGGGTCGATCTCGGGACATGGGAATATGATCTGGCCGAAAGAACCAGTGCATCGGGCGCTACCGAGTACTACCTCAACCCGACCACTCGATTGACCCCAGGGGCTCAGTCAGTGGTTGCGCTGTTTCAAACAGCCATGACCGTATCGTATGGGGAGTTGAAATCGCTCGAAAACCGCATGGGTGAGTTGCAGTCTGATGCCAATTTGCATGGCGTCTGGGTACGTCCTTATGGCAACAAGTACAACGTCGCCGATGGTGGTTCAGGTGTGGGTTACCGTC
>JALYPE010000086.1 GCA_030856525.1 Pseudomonadota bacterium
AACACCGCGACCGCGCCGAAGGTAAATGACAAAATCGTGCCCAGCGTCGCGCCCAGGTAAGTGGCCCAGAACGGCTTGGCAATGCCGATGTCCGCTGGCAGGTAACGCGAGTAGTCAGACACGTAAGGCGAGAAGCTGATCTGCCAGATGATCCCCAGCGACACAGTGGCGAGCCAGCCGGACAGGTTGAAGTCGCCACGGGTGAAAAAATCGGCGGGCAGTTCATGGGCAAAAATGTAGAGGAAGCCAGCCAGCAACGCGCTGCCCATGACCCAGGTGCCGATGCGGTTGAGCGTGTGAATGAAGCGGTAGCCGATGATCCCGATTGCGGTGGCGCTGAGCGCGCCGATGATGATGCTCGCCGGGACGGGCACCGAAGGCGCCAGGCCGACAATCGATTTACCCGCCAGAACGATGTTGGAAATGAAGAAACCGACGTAGATCAGCGCGGCAAAGAACACGATCAGCAGTGCGCCGTAGCGACCGAACTGACCTCGACTCTGGACCATCTGCGGAATGCCCATTTGCGGCCCTTGAGCCGACGCGAGAGCAATCACCAGCCCACCGATCATATGCCCAAGCGCAATCGCCAGCAGGCCCCAGAACAGATCCAGGTGGAATACCTGAATCACCATGGCACCGGTGACAATCGGCAGTGGCGCAATGTTAGTGCTGAACCACAGGGTGAAAAGATCGCGGGCCTTCCCGTGGCGCTCAGCGAGTGGGACGTAGTCGACCGTATGATTCTCGATCAACGGATCTTGCCGGGTCATCTGGGACATAGGAATGAACTCGAGTTTGTCTGATCTTATATTTGTATGAAGCCAAACCGGGGGAGCTCTTTTGGCCGCCCCTCAGATGCGAGCCATATTATGGTATTCCAGACTTTTCACAAGACTGATGCTGACTTTAACTGACCATCTGATCCGAATTTCCCTTGCCAAGCCACACGCCAAAAATAGGAAAAACCCCGTAAAGACTGGGTAAAATCCGGAGAGGTCACGTTTATCGGACGACACAATAAGCCCTTGCAAAACACGTATTACGGTATACCATCAGACCTACAAACCCATAAGAATACGTACATCCGAGGACAGTCCAATGATCGATGCAGCCATCTACAAACAAGTCATGGGCTCGTTCCCGTCCGGCGTCACCGTCATCACCACACTGGATGACGAAGGCCAGATCGTCGGTCTTACCGCCAGTGCTTTCAGCTCGCTGTCAATCGACCCGGCGCTGGTGCTGTTCTGCCCTAATTACAGTTCCGATTCCTACCCTGTACTGATCAAAAACAAACGATTTGCCATCCATGTTTTGTCCGGCGGACAGCAGAGCGAAGCTTATGCCTTCGCACGCAAGGGCAAGGACAAAGCCCAGGGGATCGAATGGACGTTGAGCGAGTTGGGCAATCCGATTCTGGCCAACGCGACCGCCGTCATCGAATGCGAATTGTGGCGTGAATATGAAGGTGGCGATCACGCCATCATGGTGGGCGCGGTCAAGAACCTGATCGTGCCCCAGCAGGAAGCAGGGCCTCTGGTGTACTGCCACGGCAAAATGGGTGCCTTGCCCGTGCTGGCGTGAGAAATCGTCGCTTAAAAATTTTGTGCCTTTCTCGTATTATGGTATACCAAAATTAACAGGCCTTCAGTCGATTGGCCGCCAACAAAAGTTCAGAGGTAACGCGTCATGAAATTTTCCCTGTTCGTGCACATGGAACGTTGGGACGAAAGTGTCAGCCATCGCCAGTTGTTCGAGGACTTGACCGAGCTGACGCTGATGGCCGAGGCCGGCGGCTTCAGCACCGTGTGGATCGGCGAGCATCACGCCATGGAATACACCATTTCGCCGAGCCCGATGCCTTTGCTGGCCTACCTGGCTGCCAAAACCACCACCATTCACCTGGGCGCCGGCACCATCATCGCGCCGTTCTGGCATCCGCTACGCGTGGCCGGTGAATGTGCGTTGCTCGACGTCATCAGTAATGGCCGGATGGAAGTTGGATTGGCGCGCGGCGCTTATCAGGTGGAATTCGACCGCATGGCCGGCGGCATGCCTGCCTCTTCCGGCGGTCAGGCGCTGCGGGAAATGGTTCCGGTGATACGCGCACTGTGGCAAGGCGATTACGCCCACGACGGCGACATCTGGAAATTCCCGACCTCCACCAGCGTGCCCAAGCCAATCCAGCAACCCAATCCGCCGATGTGGATCGCCGCGCGCGACCCCGATTCACACAACTTCGCGGTGGCTAACGGCTGCAATGTGATGGTCACGCCGCTGATGAAGGGCGATGAAGAAGTGCTGGATCTGAAGAACAAATTTCAGGCAGCCCTGGAC
>JALYPE010000132.1 GCA_030856525.1 Pseudomonadota bacterium
ACTCTCTGTTGTTTACGCCTACCCGGTCGGGCAAACCGGGTCGTGCGTTTGTAGTGATGGTCACTGGGCGAGGAGAGTCACCACCTGGTCAAACCGACTGTTCGCGATCCAGCCCAAAAGCCCTATCACTACGGCTGTTCCACCAGCAGCGTAGGCCAGTCTGTGTTTGATGGATCGGACGTCGCCACGAATTTCCTCCATGTCCCTGCGGATGTACTTGAGATGTGTCTCCAGTTCGACGACGCGAGGTTCCATTTCAGCTTCTCCATTGAGTCTGGCGCAGTGGCCGCATTCGGTTTTGTAGTTGGCTCGACGTTCCGCGAGCGGTGCGACCGGTGAGCCCGGCTGCCTGAGGTGATGGCTGTGCATGATACGTCCCTGTATTCCCTGCTGATGACGGATAAACCGTATTCGCAACTTGAACCAATAAGCTGAGCGGGTCAATTGAGCCGATTCCTCAGCTTTTGTAGGAAAATATACCGCCGTGTAGGACACGAAGTGCCGGAAGCAGAAATAATTCGATTCTCGGAGACTTTTATAGGCCCACCCGCGGTCCACATGCCTCACACGGGATTCATCAGGAGTGATCAAAATGAGCGAACGCAAGGCGCTGTTGATTCTGCACGGCAAGCAAGCGCTCAATGAAGAGGTGCGAGCGGCCGTCGAGGGCAAACGCGCCCAGGGTTGGGAGCTGGCGGTGCGGGTAACCTGGGAGGGTGGCGACGCTCAACGATTGGTGGATGAAGCGCTGACAGCGGGTTACACGCGGATTATTGCCGGTGGCGGCGATGGCACCTTGCGGGACATCGCCGAGGCCATGGCTGCGCATACGGCTGAAGCCAGTCTGGTACTGATGCCCTTGGGCACAGCCAACGATTTCGCGCGAGCTGCCGGCGTGCCGTTGGCGCCTGATGAGGCCCTTGAGCTGTTGGATGTAGAGCCCCAGGCGATTGATCTGGGCGAAGTCGGTGGGCAAGTGTTCCTGAACATGGCCACCGGGGGTTTCGGTAGCCAAGTAACGGCAAACACTTCGGAGGACTTGAAAAAAGTGCTCGGCGGCGCTGCGTACCTGTTCACCGGGCTATCGCGGTTCAGCGAGTTGCACGCCGCCTATGGAGAACTGCAGGGACCTGACTTTCAGTGGAGCGGCGAATTGCTTGCGCTGGGCATCGGCAATGGCCGACAGGCTGGCGGGGGGCATGTGTTGTGCCCGGACGCGCTGGCGGATGATGGCCTGCTGGATATCAGCATTCTGCCGGCACCGCAGGAACTGGTTGGTACCTTGCGGGACTTGCTTACTGACGGCTTCGGCATTGACAACATGTTCGTGCGGGCGCGCCTGCCGTGGGTTGAGCTGAAGGTCGCTGAAGGCCTCTATATCAATCTCGACGGTGAACCGCTGGAAGGCGAGAGCATGCGTTTTTCGGCGCGCCCGGCCGCGCTGCGCGTGCATTTGCCGAAGGACTCGCCACTGCTGAGCGCTACCCCGGTGATCAGTCGTCCAGACTGATGATTTGCTCGCGTACTGCGAACAGCACCAGACCCGCCACGTCATAAATCTGCAAGCGCTTCATGATCTGTGATCGGTGGGTTTCGACAGTTTTGATGCTCAAGCCCAGGCCATTGGCAATCTCCCGGGTGGATTTGCCGCTCTCGATCAGCCGCAGGATTTCCAGATGCCGCGCCGTCAGATTGTGAGCATTTGCCGGTTCCTTTTGATTCCCGGGAGCGCGGCTCAGCGCTTGGTTGATAACGGTATGAGCGATGGCGGGGCTCAAATAGCGCTCGTTATTGCGTAAGGCCTCGAGCGCATGTTCGAGTTCGGTCGCCGTAGTGTCTTTGAGCAAATAGCCGTGGGCGCCGGATTCCAGCGCCTGCATGATGAGGGCTGGATCAGTGTGCATCGACAGGATCAACACTTTGCTCTGCGGGCAGACTCGTCTGAGCCGCTGCAATGCTTCCAGCCCGCCGGTCCCCTTCATGGAGATGTCGAGCAAGACGATATCCGGAGACAGGCGCTCAACCATTTCCAGTAGCTGGGAACCGTCATTGGCTTCGCCCACTACCGCGT
>JALYPE010000759.1 GCA_030856525.1 Pseudomonadota bacterium
GCTACAAGGTCTGCGGTGTTACAGGATTTTGATGTTCAAGGGATCTGCACGCCTTCAGCCAGCAGCATATCAATCAGCCGAATCAGCGGCAGGCCGATCAGGCTTGTCGCATCAGGGCCCTCAGTGCTTCGAAACAGGCTCACCCCCAACCCTTCGGCCTTGAAGCTGCCAGCGCAGTCGTAGGGCTCTTCGGCACGCAGGTATCGTTCTATGCGATCAGCGTCCAGGGTGCGCATGTGCACGGTGAACGGTACGCAGTCGACCTGGCACGCGCCGGTCTCGCTGTTGAGCAGGGCCAGCCCGGTGAGAAAAGTCACGCTGGCGCCGCTTGAGGCGAGCAATTGTTCGCGGGCCTTTTCGAACGTATGGGGTTTGCCGATAATCCGCTCACCGAGGACCGCGACCTGATCGGAGCCGATGATCAGATGTGCGGCGTGGCTGCCCGAAAGAGCTTGGGCTTTTTCTCGGGCCAGCCGCTTTACCAGTTCGGTGGCGGACTCGTGCGGACGGTGGCTTTCATCGATATCCGGCGAACTGCAGATGAACGGCAGCCGCAGGCGGGCCAGCAGTTCCCGGCGATAGGGCGAGCTGGAAGCGAGTAATAAAGGCAGCATGCGCATCTCCAAAGGTCAGGGGCGAATTCTAGCGAGGCTTCCAAGTGACGGACAGGGCGCAATTTCCTTTGACATGGCTGGGTGCATCCCTATAATGCTGCGCCTATGTTGAATGACCCGATTCCACCTCACGTTGACCCGCGCAAATTGGCTGACCGTGGCACCACCCTCCAAGGTGAACTGCTGCTGGCCGATTTGGAGAGACTCTGCGACCCGCTTTCCGACACTGTCGGTACGGTGCAGGCCAAATTCGTTTTTGAACGAGATGAACGTAAATCTGTGGTCATCCACAGCTTTATAGACACCGAAGTCAAAATGGTTTGCCAGCGTTGTCTTGAGCTGGTCACCCTGCCGATTCATAGCGAATGCAGTTACGCTGTGGTAAAGGAGGGTGCGAATACCCAGTCGTTGCCGAAAGGTTATGACGTGCTGGAACTGGGCGAAGATCCTTTGGATCTGCAGTCACTGATCGAGGAGGAGCTTTTGCTCGCCTTGCCCATTGTGCCTGCTCATCATCCGGAAGAATGCCAGCAGCCGGCGGGTCTCGATGAGCCCGAACCGAGCGAGGACGAGGTAACGCGGTCCAACCCGTTCAGTGTATTGGCGCAGTTAAAGCGTGACCCAAACGTTTAGGAGTTAATCAATTATGGCTGTTCAGCAGAACAAAAAATCCCGCTCTGCCCGTGACATGCGTCGTTCGCACGACGCCCTGACGGCGAGCACTCTGTCTGTAGAAAAAACCACTGGTGAAATTCACCTGCGTCACCACGTATCGCCAGAAGGCGTATACCGTGGCCGTAAAGTGATCGACAAGGGCGCTGACGAGTAATTTCTTGTCCGCTCAGGTCATCGCGATTGACGCAATGGGCGGGGACTTCGGTCCCCGCAGCATTGTTCAGGCCAGCCTTGCTTGCCTGTCAGCTACGCCCTCGCTGCATCTGATCCTCGTCGGTCAACCCTCCATACTTGAAGAATTGCTCTCCGGCCAGTCGGCTGTGGATCGCTCGCGCCTGTCGATCGTGCCGGCTGCTGAAGTGATCACCATGGACGAAAAGCCTGCCCAGGCTTTACGCGGCAAGCCCGATTCGTCGATGCGTATGGCCCTGGAATTGCTTCGCGATGGCAAAGTCCAGGCCTGCGTCAGTGCCGGCAATACCGGTGCGTTGATGGCGCTGTCGCGATTCGTGCTCAAGACCTTGCCGGGCATCGACCGGCCGGCCATGGTGGCGGCGATTCCGACCGAAAAGGGTTACTGCCAGTTGCTCGATCTGGGCGCCAACGTCGATTGCAGTGCCGAGCATCTGTTGCAGTTCGCGGTGATGGGCTCGGTCGCGGCGGAAACTCTGGGCATCAGTCGTCCACGGGTAGCGTTGCTGAATATCGGCACCGAAGACATCAAAGGCAATCAGCAGGTCAAGCTGGCGGCCACGTTGCTGCAGGCTGCCCGGGGCATCAACTACATAGGTTTTGTCGAAGGTGACGGTCTGTACCGCGGCGAAGCCGATGTGGTGGTGTGTGACGGCTTTGTGGGCAATATCCTGCTCAAGTCCAGCGAAGGCCTGGCGACCATGATCGCCGGCCGCATCGAATCTCTGTTCAAGAAGAATGTAGCCTCGCGCATGGTCGGTGCCTTGGCGTTGCCGCTGATGAAAAGATTGCAGGCTGACCTGGCGCCGGCCCGCCATAACGGTGCAAGCTTTCTGGGTTTGCAGGGAATCGTGGTGAAAAGCCACGGCTCGGCCGGCGTGCAAGGATTCCAGAGTGCGATATCGCGGGCCTTGATCGAGATTCAGGAAAACCTGCCCGAGCGAATTCACGGTCGTCTGGAGGAATTGTTGCTTTAGGCGTTTTCGTCGGACAATGCTTAAATGTGACCGCTTAATTCAATTAGCCATCCAACTGTCAGTTTTCTGCGTCCCCAATGGCGGGGCGTCTTTTCTCCGACGACAAGATCATTAGGGGCTCGTTAAATGTCTGCTTCCCTCGCATTTGTCTTTCCAGGACAGGGTTCGCAGTCCCTCGGCATGCTGGCCGAGCTGGGCGCGCAACATCCGGTGGTCCTTGAAACATTCAAAGAAGCATCCGATGCACTCGGCTACGACCTGTGGGCGTTGACCCAGCAGGGGCCTGAAGAGCAGCTCAATCAAACCGATAAGACCCAGCCGGCCATTCTGACCGCCTCGATCGCCTTGTGGCGTCTGTGGCTGGCCGAAGGTGGCGCGCGCCCGGCCTACGTCGCCGGTCACAGCCTGGGTGAGTACAGTGCTCTGGTGGCTGCGGGCAGCCTGAGTCTTGGCGATGCCGTGAAGCTGGTAGAACGCCGTGGTCAGTTGATGCAGGAAGCCGTTCCGGCCGGGCAGGGCGGTATGGCGGCTATCCTCGGTCTGGAAGACGCCGACGTGCTGGCCGCCTGTGCCGAAGCGGCGCAAGGCGATGTAGTCAGTGCGGTCAACTTCAACTCACCGGGCCAAGTGGTCATCGCGGGTGCCAAAGCCGCTGTCGAGCGTGCTATTGAAGGCTGCAAGGTCCGTGGCGCCAAGCGTGCCATGCCGTTGCCGGTCAGCGTGCCTTCGCACTGCGAACTGATGCGTCCGGCTGCCGAACGTTTCGCCGAATCGATCGCTGCAATCAACTGGCAGGCGCCGCAGATTCCGGTGGTGCAGAACGTCAGCGCCGCAGTACCTGCCGATCTCGAAACCCTCAAGCGCGATCTCCTTGAGCAGCTCTACAAGCCTGTGCGTTGGGTCGAATCGGTCCAGGCACTGGCTGCCAGGGGCGCGACCCAACTGGTCGAATGTGGCCCGGGCAAAGTGCTCGCCGGTCTGAACAAACGCTGCGCCGAAGGCGTGTCGACTTCCAACCTCAATACCCCAGACGCTTTCGCTGCCGCTCGTGCAGCGCTGGCCTGAATCAGGAGAAACTTGCATGAGTCTGCAAGGTAAAGTTGCATTGGTCACCGGCGCCAGCCGTGGCATCGGTCAGGCCATTGCCCTTGAACTGGGTCGTCAGGGCGCCATCGTGATCGGCACCGCGACCTCCGCCTCGGGCGCCGCAGCCATCGCAGCGACCCTGAAGGAAAACGGAATCCAAGGCACTGGCCTGGAGCTCAATGTAACCAGCGATGAATCCGTCGCTGCCGTACTGGCGAGCATTCAGGAGCAGTTCGGTGCGCCGGCGATTCTGGTCAATAATGCCGGCATCACCCGCGATAACCTGATGATGCGCATGAAAGACGACGAATGGCATGATGTCGTCGATACCAATCTGAACAGTCTGTTCCGCTTGTCAAAAGGCGTTTTGCGCGGTATGACCAAAGCCCGTTGGGGACGAATTATTAGTATTGGTTCGGTTGTGGGTGCCATGGGCAACGCAGGCCAAGTAAACTACGCTGCCGCCAAAGCCGGTCTGGAAGGTTTCAGTCGTGCTCTGGCGAGAGAAGTCGGTTCGCGTTCGATTACGGTAAACTCGGTGGCCCCGGGGTTCATCGATACCGATATGACCCGCGAACTGCCCGAGTCGCAGCGTGAAGCCTTGCAGACGCAGATTCCGCTGGGCCGTCTGGGGCAAGCTCAAGAGATCGCGTCTGTGGTCGCTTTTCTTGCGTCCGACGGTGCGGCTTACGTTACTGGGGCTACAATCCCGGTGAACGGCGGGATGTATATGAGTTAAATGTGACGGATTGCTTCAAAAAAATGTCATACGAGCTGTCTAAAATCCGTTATAAAGCTGCAATCTATTTATAGGCAGAGGGCTGCAGGGTTTGAGGAGTGAAGCTTTCAGTTGAAAAACCGAAAAGGCTTTCTATACACTTACCCACTGGCCAGCTGCCTGAATTTGTCCATTAGGAGTGAAAACAAGGTATGAGCACCATCGAAGAGCGCGTCAAGAAAATCGTTGCCGAGCAACTGGGCGTTAAAGAAGAAGAAGTGGTCAACACTGCTTCCTTCGTTGAAGACCTGGGTGCCGACTCGCTTGACACCGTTGAACTGGTGATGGCTCTAGAAGAGGAATTCGAGACCGAAATCCCGGACGAGCAAGCCGAAAAAATCACCACCGTTCAGGAAGCCATCGATTACGTTACTGCGCACGCGCAATAATTCGATCGTCGATTCCCGACCTGGAAAAGCCGCACTGCCCTCACCGGCGTGCGGTTTTTCTTTAA
>JALYPE010000157.1 GCA_030856525.1 Pseudomonadota bacterium
CCTTCGCCAGCGCGATGGTGCTGTGGACGCCCATGGTGTTGCCGCTCAGCGCCCCACCGCTGTCGCTGTCCCACACGCAAATCGGATTGTTCGGTCTGGCCGGCGCGGCCGGGGCACTGGGCGCTGCTCGCGCCGGGCATCTGGCAGATCGAGGATGGGGGCAATGGGTCAGCGGCTTGTCATTGCTGCTGATGCTGGTTTCCTGGCTGCCTATCGCCCTGACTCAATCCTCGCTATGGGCCTTGTTACTTGGCGTGATCACGCTCGATCTGGGGCTTCAAGCCGTGCATGTCACCAGCCAGAGCATGATCTACAGCGTGCGTCCCGAAGCACAAAGTCGCCTGACCGCCGGCTACATGCTGTTCTATTCCATCGGCAGTGCGCTGGGCTCGATCGGTTCGACCGCGATGTATGCGTGGGCCGGGTGGACTGGCGTTTGCCTTTTAGGAGCGGGGATCAATGCACTGGCGTTGCTTTACTGGTGGCGAACGCTGGCTCCCCGAGCGCGGCCCGTAGAAGCGGCTTCGCTTTGAGCGCTAACAGCTGGCGAAGCCCGAATCGCAGCCGAACCCAGGCTACGCCAGCTGCTAAAGGGGGTCTGTGGACATGTGGAATCAGCCGCGATCCCTGCCCCGCACCATGCTGTCCAGCACATCATCGCGGCGCACCCAACCATGGAACAATGCCGCCGCGAGATGCAGCAGCACCGTCAGGAACAACAGATACGCCAGATACCCGTGGGCCATGCGCAGGAACGCAAATAACTGCGCGTCGGCCGGCATGATCGACGGCAACCGCAGCGAACTGCTGAGCATCACCGGATCGCCCGCGGCCGAAATCATCGCCCAGCCGAGCAGCGGCAGAATGAACATCAGCGAATACAGCAACAGATGCGAAGCCTTGGCTGCCAGCGCTTGCCAGTTCGGCAGATCAGCCGGCAACGGAGGTTGCCGGGTCGAAAAGCGCACCCCCAGACGCACGATGACCAGCAGCAGAATCGCGATGCCCAGCGGTTTGTGCAGATTGAGTAACCACTCATGACGCTCGGACACCGAAGCGACCATGCCCGCGCCGATAAACAGCATGGCGATGATCATCAACGCCATCAGCCAGTGCAGCAGTCGCGCCAAAGGCGCGAAATGACTCGGTTGAGCGCTCATTGTTGAGCCTCCTGTTCAGCGGCAGGCAACTGGCCGACTTCGCTGGTGCGGCGCAGGTAGGAACTGGCATAACCGGCAGAACGCGCGGCCAGCAATGGATCGTCAGACCCTTCGATTCCGGCTGGCAACACCAGCGGATCATAATTGATGTCGCGGCACTCACCGTTCAGTTGCGGCTGGGTGCTTTCAAGGACAAGTGTCCCGGCATTCAGCACTTTGCGGTCCTGCGGCCAGGTTTTGCTGGCGTCGTTGACCGGATCGCCGGCATTTGCCAGTGTGAGGTTCAACTGCCAACGCAACGGGCCGGCGCCCATTCGCTGCAGCAGATCTTTCTCGAGGAAATCAGCCCCTTCTAGCGCTGTTGCACCGTCCGCATCTCGCGCCACCGGCACCATGCTCCAACGCACCGCCTGCTTCCGTCCGGCCGCGTCGACCAGGTAAAACGCGTTGACGCTGTTGTAAGTTTCCGTCACATAACTGGCCGAAGGTTTTGCTGTCTTGATCCACGCCAGAAACGGCCCGGCTTCCGGGTGCGATTTGAAGAAAGCGGGCACCGCTGCCGGGTTGGGTTTACCGGTGGCCGGATCCGGCGACTGCGCCTGTTGCAATTGATAGAAAGCTTCGGGCGTGCCCACCGGAAACACCGGCATGCTGTTCATCCCGGTGCGCCACTGCTGACCATTCGCCTGAGTGAAGCGCAACGCCAGACTGCGGATCGGCACGCTGCTGTCCGGCGCATAGGGATTACCGGCCGGCAGTGCGAAACGCCCCACCACTGGCGTGCGCGCCTCGTTGAATACTTGAGCAGTGGAGTAGCTGCGGGCCTCACCACTGCTCTCGAAATGACCAATCACGCACACACCTTTGGAATGGTTGCGTCGAAAACCGGGGTGCACACCGTTGTTGGTTTCCAGCACATTGATCAGTTTCGTCGGAGTCAGACGCTGGGGGTCCAAGATGCCGTTGACGTAGGCAAAAGCCCCGGCCACGCCGGCAACGACCACTGCAATGGCCGCCAGGCGCAAAGTCCGACTCGCTGCACTCAGCGGCGGCCGGGTCGGCGGTGATGAGCGATCTACCATGAAAGACTCCAGGGCCATCGGCCACGAGTGGGAAGAAACAGGCAGACGAACCCCACGAATGTTTATTCCATCGCCACGTATTTATTTTTTTGAGCGTGGAATAACCTCAAGTGCCGGGCGTCTCTCTAGTCCACAGCGTAGTGACTAGCCTGAACTTCATGAACGAGATCGACGAACAACTGCGAGAAATCATTCCCAGACTGCGACGTTTCGCGGTGTCGCTGACGCGCAATTCCAGCAGCGCTGACGATCTCGTGCAGGCGAGCCTTGAGCGTGCGCTGTCGAGTTGGGGCGACAAACGACCCGAAGGCGATTTACGCGCCTGGCTGTTTTCGATTCTGTACCGGCAGTTCCTGGACGCCCATCGCCGCTCGCGCCGATACGCACGAATGCTCGAATTTTTCACCGGTCGTGACGATGCACAGCCCTCGGTCGAGCGCACAGTGATTGCGCAATCGACCCTGCAAGCGTTCGATCAGCTCAGCAGTGAACAGCGGGCGCTATTACTGTGGGTTTCGGTCGAAGGTCTGAGCTACAAAGAGGTCGCGCAAATTCTCAACGTGCCCACCGGCACCGTGATGTCGCGCCTGTCCCGCGCCCGCCAGGCCTTGCGCGAACTCAGCGATGGCGAAATCACCCGCCCTGCCCTGCGGAGACTCAAATGATCAGCATGCCCCCGAGCGAGCGCGACCTGCACGCATACATCGACCATCAACTCAGTGACGACGACCGACGTCTGGTGGAGACTTTTCTGGCCAGCAATGCCGACGTCTCTGCTCAAGTGCGCGCCTGGCAACAGGACGCTCAGCAGTTGCGAGCCGCGTTAAGCGGTGCGTTGCAGCAGACGGCCAATCCAGACCTCGATCCTGGGTTGATTCGCCAGCGGCTGAAACGCCAGTCGCGGCGCCATCTGGCCAGCGCGGCGGCATTGCTGATCGCCGTCAGTGTCGGTGGTTTCAGCGGTTGGCAGGCTCGGGAGATAACACTGCGCAGCGCTGCGCAGCCGATGGGCGATGCGATGCAGGCATACCGCCTGTTTGCGCAAAAAGAAATGCTGCCCGCCGACTACAAGGTCGATGGCGACGGCAATATGCAAGGTTGGCTGGACCGCTATTTCACCCAGGCCAATCGCCTGCCGGACCTGTCCGATGCGGGTTTCAAACCGGTCAGTGGACGCCTGCTCAGCACCGAGCAAGGGCCGGCGGCCATGGTGGTGTATAAAGACCCGCGCGGGCAAAAAATCAGCTTCTACGTGCGTCCACCCGGACCGAAAAACTTTTTGCTGCCACGCGGCAGTCGCAGTGACGGAGAGTTGCAGGCCGAGTATTGGTCTGGCGCCGGTTACAACTATGCGA
>JALYPE010000164.1 GCA_030856525.1 Pseudomonadota bacterium
CCATGGCCCAGGCGCTGGCGGCCATCGATCCGGAACAAGCGGAACACGACATTCTCTATGCGCTGCCGGATTCGCCCGAGCCGTCCTACAGCTCGGTCGCCAAGCACATTGAAGATACGCTGCTGGGCTTGCTCGACGACCTGTCATTACCGGAGCGGCATCGGCCACAAGCCGAGGCCATGCGCGAGCGTTTGCAGAACGGGCTGAACTGGTATGAACTGCTGCCGATACTCGATGATCTGGCCACCCTGATGCTGGCCATTACTGACAGCGGCCAGCATGAATTCGAAGCGTACCTGCAACAGCTCAACGAACGCCTGGAAGCCTTCCAGAGCAACCTGCGTGCGGCCAGCGACGGGCATGCGGACAGCCGCTCTGCCGCACGCGAGATGGACACGCAAATTCGCGAACAGGTCGACGGATTGCACAGCAGCATGCAGGAAGCTGCCGACCTGGAAGACCTCAAGCATGTGCTGGAAAATCATCTGGAAGGTTTGCTCGGCACGATGGACCAGCACCGCCAGCAGCGCGATGAGCGCGAGCAGGAAGTGGCCGTGCGCCTGCAAGGGCTCGCCGAGCGCGTGGCCCATATGGAGCAGGAAGCCATGGGTTACCGCGAGCATCTGGAAGAACAGCGCCAGAAAGCATTGATCGACCCGTTAACCGGGCTGCCAAACCGCGCCGCCTGGGGCGAGCGGCTTGAGCAGGAAGTCAGTCAATGGCAGCAACACGGCAACACCCTTCTGCTGGCCATACTCGACCTCGATCACTTCAAACGCATTAACGACAACTACGGCCATCTGGCCGGCGACAAGGTGCTGAAGATTATTGCCAGCGTCTTGCGCAAACGCCTGCGCGGTACGGACTTCATTGCGCGCTTCGGCGGAGAAGAGTTTGTCCTGTTATTGCCGGCAACCGTTCCAGCCGCCGGCCTCAAGCTTCTCGAACATCTGCGCGCCTCGGTGGAAGCCTGCCCGTTCCACTTCAAAGGCGAGCCAGTCACTATCACCCTCTCGATGGGATTGACCGCGTTCAGGGCGGGCGAACACAGTGATGTCGTACTGAAAAGAGCCGATCAAGCGCTATATCGCGCCAAACATGCCGGGCGCAACCGGGTGGAAACAGGCTGACGGGAAAGTGTTCCATCTTATTTAAATCGACCTGCCGCCCGTCCTTCGGCGAAGCGGTACGTTACACTGTTGCATTAATGTCTCTCGCGGCTCCCTCTTGCCATGAAATTTCTTGCTCTCATCACGTCGCTGATCCTGCTGGCCGGTTGTGCCAGCGGCCCGAAAATCGACACCAGTCACGCTTCCGTCAATTACGACAGTCGCATTCAGTTCGTGGTGGTGCATTACACCTCTGCCTCACTGGAACGCTCACTGAAGTTGTTGACCCATGGCGAGGTCAGCAGCCATTACCTGATCGGTGACGACAACAACGCCACAATCTACAAGCTGATGGATGAAAGCCTGCGCGCCTGGCATGCCGGCGAAAGCGAGTGGCAAGGCCGGACCTGGCTGAACTCCAGCTCGATCGGCATCGAAATCGTCAACCAGGGCTTCACGGAAAATCCTGACGGCAGCCGCCTCTGGTACCCCTACAGCGAAGCGCAAATACAATCGTTGATCGTTCTGCTCAAGGACATCAGCAAACGTTACGCCATCAATCCCCGCAACATCATCGGCCACAGCGACATCGCGCCGCTGCGCAAGCTCGATCCAGGCCCGCTATTCCCGTGGAAGCGTTTGGCCGCCGAAGGTCTTGGCGTGTGGCCGAACGAGCAAGCTGTGGCGCGGCAGCTACAGCAGTTGAATGACGGGCTGCCGAGCATCAGCTGGTTCCAGGGGCAACTGTCCCGTCTGGGCTATGCGACGCCGCAAACCGGCGAACTTGATGTCGCCACCCGTCATGTACTGTCCGCGTTTCAAATGCACTTCCGCCCTGCCCGCTTCGACGGCATGCCCGACGCACAAACAGCGGCGCTGTTAACGGTTCTGAACCAGACAAAATAATGACGACCGCCCGACGGTCAGGGCGTTTTCTCAATCAGCAGCTATAACTCATTGGTAATTCTTCGGATTCCCTAGATGACTGTTGCTCGAGAGACATTACGTAGCTGGTTCTATCGTCCGTGGTTTTTGGCGATGCTGGCTGCTGCCTTGAGTGCAACGCTGCTGATGGCGCTCAGTCTTTTTGTCGCCATGCGCCAGGTCGAGTTGAGTGAAAGCCAGGAAATGAACGCCCAGGGCGAGCGCTTTCTAGCCCGACTCGAGCAATTGTTCGGTCAGCTACGCGAGAGCCTGGATGACCTCGAGGCGCAGCCGCTGCGCGGTTGCGATGACGAGATGATCGCGACATTGCAGCAGGTCACCTTCAATTACCGATTCGTCTATGAAGCCGCCTACATGGATGCTTCGCGCATCTGCTCCAATCGCCCGCGTCAGGAAGGGTTGTCACTGACCCGCGCGCCGGACATCCAGGGGCCGACCTACAGCTATTGGCTCAACACCACCACCGAACCCGATGAAAACCGCGCGGCGCTGATGCTCGGGCGTGGCAACTTTCGCGCGGCGACATCTCGCGGGCACCTGACCGACATGGTCGACCTGTCCCCGGGAAGCAGCCTCCTGGTAGTGCTCGACCATGGCTCACGGGCGATTCCGGTATTGGGTACCGCACAGCGATGGCCACCTGCTGCACCGTGGCCGCCGAACAATCGCGATGCGTTGCAAGTGACCGAGACTCGGCTGATTTACCGTATGCCGACCAACAATCCAGAGTACCAACTGGTGCTGATCACTCCGCGCACCGGCACTCCTGTGCCCACCGTCTGGTGGTGGCTGCTTCCCGGCAGCCTGGCCTTGGGCGGGTTGATGGGTTTTCTGGTGTTTTTGCTGGTGCGTCAGCGACAGTCGCTGGACGCCGAGCTGGCAGGCGCGATACGCCGCGGTGAATTGCAAGTGCTCTATCAACCGATCTTCGACCTCGACAGCCGCAACTGCGTCGGCGCTGAAGCCCTGCTGCGCTGGCGCCGACCGGATGGCACGCTGACCAGTCCAGACCTGTTCATCCCGATGGCCGAGAACACCGGACAGATCCGGCAGATGACCGATTTCGTCTTGCAACGATTGCTCGAACAGCTGGGGCATTTGTTGCGGGCCAATCCTCAACTGTACATTTCAGTAAACCTGGCCGCGTGCGATGTCACGGTACCGCGT
>JALYPE010000760.1 GCA_030856525.1 Pseudomonadota bacterium
GTCGATGCACTACACCAATGATCTGCCGCTCGTGAATCCAGTAATTCCGGGCCTTTCGAGGTACTGACTCGCTAGGCCATCAAGCTGGCTGGCAATGCAACTACCCGAATATCGAGGGCTGACTAGACTGCTTCACGTGTGCATAAAAACAAGAACAGGAGTTTCCTTGCCGTGAGCGTAGCCCCCATCCAGTCGCCATCGAGCGTTCAGCATCAGGTCAGTGCCGCCGAGTGGCAAACCCGCGTAGACCTGGCGGCCTGTTACCGTTTGGTCGCCCAGCATGGCTGGGACGATCTGATCTTCACGCACATCTCGGCCAAGGTGCCAGGCACCGAAGACTTCCTGATCAACCCGTTCGGCCTGATGTTCCACGAGATCACCGCATCCAGCCTGGTCAAGGTCGATCAGGCCGGCCACAAACTGATGGACAGCCCGTACGAAATCAATCCGGCGGGGTACACGATTCACAGTGCCGTGCACGAAGTGCGTCACGATGTGGTTTGCGTGCTGCACACGCACACGGCTGCAGGTGTTGCGGTGTCGGCGCAGAAACAGGGCATCTTGCCGATCAGCCAGCAGTCGTTATTCGTACTGTCCAGCCTGGCTTATCACGCCTACGAGGGCGTCGCGCTGAACCATGAAGAGAAAGCGCGGTTGCAAGCCGACCTCGGCGAAAACAACTTCCTGATGTTGCACAACCACGGCCTGCTGACCTGTGGCAGCACCGTCGCCGACACCTTCCTGATGATGTTCACCTTCCAGCGCGCCTGCGATATCCAGGTGCTGGCGCAGAACGGAGGGGCGGAATTGATCGCCATCGAACCGCAGATTCTGGCGGGCGCCAAGGCGATGATTGCCGGCGTCACCAAAAGTGCTCAAGGCATGGGGGGCGCGCTGGCCTGGCCGGCGTTGCTGCGCAAACTCGATCAACTGGACCCGGGATATAAATCCTGATGCCTCTCACCGAGATCCCGTTGTGTGTCTGGCGCAAGCGTAGCCAGACGTTCATGTTCCGTGGTCATGCCATTCGTTACTGGACGGCAGGGCAGGGCGAGCCGCTGTTGCTCATTCATGGTTTCCCGACCGCCAGTTGGGACTGGCATTTTCTCTGGCAACCGCTGGCTCAGCGCTACCGCTTGATAGCCTGCGACATGCTCGGTTTCGGCGATTCAGCCAAACCGGTTAATCATGAGTACAGCTTGCTCGAACAGGCTGATCTGCAACAGGCACTGCTCGAGCATCTGAACGTCGAAACGCCTGTGCACATTCTCGCCCACGATTATGGCGACAGCGTGGCTCAGGAGTTGCTGGCCCGGCACTATGAGACGCGCATCGAGCTCGCCAGTTGCGTGTTCCTCAACGGTGGCCTGTTTCCGGAAACCCATCGCCCGGTACTCATGCAAAAACTGCTGCTCAGCCCATTGGGCTGGATGATTGGGCGGGCCTTCTCGCGCGAGGCGCTGGTGAAGAGTTTCCGGCAGATATTCGGTCCGCACACCCGCCCTACAGAAAGTGAGATGGACGATTTCTGGAGCCTGATCAATAGCAATCACGGGCCGCGAATCATTCACAAACTCATCGCATACATTCCCGAGCGGCGAATTCAGCGGGACCGCTGGGTGCTGGCGATGCAGCGCGGCGAAGTGCCGTTGAGGGTGATTGATGGCGAGGTCGATCCGATCTCCGGCGCGCACATGGTCAAGCGCTATCAGGAACTGATTCCAGACGCTGATACTGTGCTGCTACCGAGCATCGGCCATTACCCGCAGACCGAAGCACCGGCGCAGGTGCTGCAACATTATCTGGCGTTTCGCGGCCGTTTGATCCCTTTGCCGCGTAAGGTGGCTTTTTCCTGAGTCGATGCTGAAAGATCGCAGCCTCGTGTTACTCGACAGCTCCTACAGGATGTCGGTGATCCCACTGTAGGAGCTGTCGAGTAAAACGAGGCTGCAATCTTTGCCCAGTCACCTCAGTCCAAAACCGCATCATCCCCCAGCCTTATCGAACACCATTCAGACTCACCCGTGTTCATTGTGACCCGCAGCGCCGTGCCTGACACTCGGACGCATTGTCCCCTTGGCCTGCTGGAGTCCTCCATGAATGAATCTGTGCGCTTCGAAGATAAAGTCGTGATCATCACGGGGGCCGGTGGCGGTCTAGGGCGCGCGCATGCGTTGCTGTTCGCTGCGCAGGGCGCCAAAGTCCTGGTCAACGATCTCGGTGGCTCGGCCCAGGGGGAGGGCGCCAACGCTTCGGCGGCAGACCGCGTCGTAGCGGAAATTCGTCAGGCCGGCGGCATTGCCGAGGCCAATCACGACTCGGTCACCGACGGCGACAAGATCGTGCAGAACGCGCTGGATGTGTTCGGTCGTGTCGACGTGGTCGTCAACAATGCCGGGATCCTGCGGGACAAGACCTTCCATAAAATGGACGACGCCGACTGGGATCTGGTTTACCGCGTCCACGTTGAAGGCGCCTACAAAGTCACCCGCGCGGCGTGGCCGCATCTGCGCGAGCAAAACTATGGCCGCGTGATCTTCACCGCTTCTACCTCGGGCATCTACGGCAACTTCGGCCAGTCCAACTACGGCACGGCCAAGCTCGGCCTTTACGGCCTGACCCGCACCCTCGCCATCGAAGGTCGCAAACACAACATCCTCGTCAACGCCATCGCCCCCACCGGCGGCACGCGCATGACCGAAGGCCTGATCCCGCCGCAAGTGTTCGAACAGCTCAAACCCGAACTCGTCAGCCCGCTGGTGGTGTATCTGGCCAGCGAAAACTGTCAGGAAACGTCGGGGTTGTTTGAAGTCGGCGGTGGCTGGATGGGCAAGGTTCGCTGGGAGCGCAGCCTGGGTGCCGGCTTCGATCCACGGGTGGGTTTCTCGCCGGAAGATGTGGCGGCGAACTGGACGCAGATTTGTGATTTCGAAGGCGCGGTGCATCCGAAGGATAATATTGAGGCGTTGAAGGAAATGATGGGGAATTTGCAGAGGTTCGCTATTTGAAACGGCTCGGCGACCAGGCGCTGCCTTGCGAAGCCGATAAAACCCGCCCATAAAAAAGGCCGCTGCAAACGCAGCGGCCAAAGCAAGACGTGGATCAAGGAGCAACAAATCAACGTCAGAGAACACAGGGGAGGCGTTGTGGTAACAACGCCTCGAATGCTTTGCTGACAGACCGGATTAACCTGCCTGATATTTCCCGGCGATTGCCGTGACAGCCCGTCAAGAATAAGCCCTTGTCCGCAAAGGAAAAATATCGATTCCAGACATGCACTGTTACAGCCTCGGCAACAGTTCACGATTCTGAATTCCTCCCTTCCCGCAGTCTGCGTCATCCCAACCATTCCCCTTGTAGC
>JALYPE010000194.1 GCA_030856525.1 Pseudomonadota bacterium
GCTTCGCAGCCGGACGCAGCCTCGCAGGCTCGGCAGCTGCTACATGCTTTGCGTGCTAGAGGGTTGAGAACTTGAACACGGTGGATTGCGTGTAGGTTTTGCCCGGATCAAGGCGTGTGGACGGGAAGTCCGGCTGATTCGGCGAGTCGGGATAGTGCTGGGTTTCCAGGGTGAACGCGCTCCAGTGCGCATAGGTTTTGCCCGCTTTGCCCTTGACCGAACCGTCGAGGAAGTTGCTGGTGTAGAACTGCACGCCAGGCTCGGTGGTGTACAGCTGCAAGCGCCGGCCCGATTGCGGGTCGCTGACATCAGCGGCGAGTTTGCCCAGGTCACCCTTGGCGTCCAGCACCCAGTTGAAGTCGAAACCACCCTGTTTCGGTTCGGCGAATTTCAGCTGCGGGTGATCGGCCCTGATGTGTTTGCCAATGGGCGTGGGTTTAGTGAAATCCATCGGCGTGCCGGCCACTGGTGCCAGTTCGCCGGTTGGAATCAGTTTGCCGGTGACGGGCGTGTAGAGGCTGGCGTGCAAGGTCGCGACCTGCTGCATGACATCGCCATTACCCGCGCCTGCCAGGTTGAAATAACTGTGATTGGTCAGGTTCAGCACCGTCGGTTTGTCGGTGGACGCCTTGTAATCGATGCGCAGCTCGTTGTTCTCGGTCAGGCTGTAGGTGACCTCGGTTTTCAGATTGCCGGGAAAGCCCATTTGCCCGTCCGCCGACAGGTACGTCAGAGTCACGCCAACTGAATCCTTATCCTTGGCGGGCTCCGCTTTCCAGACATGTTTGTCGAAACCCTGAGCGCCGCCGTGCAAGGAGTTGGTGCCGTCGTTGAGCGGTACCTGGTAGCGCTTGCCGTCCAGTTCGAATGCGCCATTGGCCAAGCGGTTGCCGAAGCGTCCGATGGTAGCGCCGAAGAATGCCGTGCCGGTCTGATAGCCGTGCACATCATCGAATCCAAGCACCACGTCTTCGAGTTTGCCGTGTTTGTCGGGCACTTTCAGCGACTGCAAAATGCCGCCGTAGGTGATGACGGTGGCCTGCATCCCGTGGCTGTTACGCAGGATGTATTGCTCGACCGGCGTGCCGTCATCGGTTTTGCCGAAAGCTTTATGTTCACTGGTCAGGCCGTTTGCCTGGGCGGAGAGAGTGGCAATCATCAGGGACAATCCTAAGCCGTAAAGCGAGGGACGAAATGGAAGCATGCTGACCATCCTTTTTTTTTTGTGATTTATTAGTCATACCAATGATCTGGGTTTTCGGATCACGGCTTAGATTTATAGTCTACTGAGCTGAGTTTTCAATTATAAAGTCAGACTAATTGGTAGCAGGCTGCCACCAAGTCACGTTATGGACCGTCGGTACTGCACTTTTTCATCTTTCACGGCTCTATCCTTGGCCAGCCTGCGGCGATCCCCACCGCCGGCCCATGCCAAGTTCATAATCCATGGTTCGAGTTTCACCCCTCATTTCTGCGCACCTACGCCGCCTCAGCTTGCTGCTCGTCGTCCTGTCGACGTTGTTAACGACCGGCTGCAGCCACCGTGACGGCCAGGGCATCATCACTCAGTTTCGCGAAGGTAAACCCCAGGAGTTCCTGCAAACCAGTGTTGATCGCATGGCGACCCTGGCGATGCGCGATAACCTGGACAGCCTGTATTTGTTGATGAGCAAGCTGTATTTGCGCAATCCGCAAGAGTTGAAGAAATCCGGTTTTCTCGACGCACGCACGGCGGAAAAGCAGGTGCGCATGGCCATCGAACAGCAACAGCCGCTGCCGACTTTGGGCGGCAAAAAGGACCTGGCGGCGTTGAGTTTTGCCATGAGTCCGGAGTTTCTGGGCGACCGGGTGGGGGCGTTCATCTATGCCATCGGCAGCATGCTCGTCACAGCCCATGGCAATCGCGTCGAGTTCTATATGACTGATGCGATCAACCCGACGTTCGTCAACAACGCTGCGCGCAACATCGAGAAGGCCACGTGGATTCTGAGCCAGCGGCAGAACAAGCAGGGCGAACCGCTGCTGTTTTCCAATGAGATTTCGGAGGAGGGCAGCAACCTGAGTTTCGCGGTGGAATTCGGCAAGGTCGTGGCGCGCCTGGATTTGCTGACGCAGATGCTGGATGAGCGTTATCGGCGGATTGGGTTGAATTATGCGCAGAGTCTGTTGTTTTTGAATTTTCTGCCGGTGCAGTGAGGGGGGAGCTTGCTAGAGTCTTCATCGGTATTGTCCGCCTTGCTCGCTGAATGTATCCATCGGTTTCGCCCTTACGGCGAGTCACTTGGAAGTGCCTACGCGGCCCGGCACCAAGTAACCCGCTTTAAGAGGGGAACCAATAGCAGCCTTCACCGCAGCAACGGAGATGTACACCCTCAAAACCTGCGTCGCACAAGCCATAGCCATCGCGAGCAAGCTCGGCTCGTACAGGATGTGCGTGCGCAGGGCTAAACCAACCATCAAACACCGCAGCAATAAGTAACAGCAGAATCAGCAGAGTAGCGGAATAACGATAGTCCCCATTGTTCTAAGAAGTTATAAGAAAAATCGCTATGCTGCGGGCCAGTTTTTCCGCGCAGTCTGAGTGGATGTCTTGATGGATTTGGTGAACGTCGGGTTAGTCGTGGCAGGGTTGGTGGTGGGTTTCATCGTCGGCATGACGGGCGTGGGCGGTGGTTCGCTGATGACGCCTATTTTGCTGTGGTTCGGAATCAATCCGGCAACGGCCGTCGGTACCGACTTGCTGTACGCCGCCATCACCAAATCCAGCGGCGTTCTGGTTCACCGAAAAAACAAAAATATCGACTGGGCGATCACTGGTTGGCTGACCCTCGGCAGCGTGCCGGCGGTGGCGATGACGTTGTGGTTCCTGAGCACGCTGCACACGTCACCCGATGCGATGAATGCCGTGATCAAGCAGGCCTTGGGCTTCGTTCTGTTCGCGACCGCCCTGGCAATTTTCTTCAAGAAATGTCTGCTGGACTTCGCCCATAAACGCGCCGGTGGTCACTACAACCCGAGCGGTTCGCGCCTCAACGTGCTCACGGTTATCACCGGTCTGGTGCTGGGCACCATGGTCGCGTTAACCTCGATCGGCGCCGGCGCACTGGGCACCGTGGCGTTGTTCATCCTCTATCCGCTGCTGCCAACGCGCCGCCTGGTCGGTACGGAAATCGCCCACGCGGTGCCACTGACCCTGGTCGCCGGTCTTGGCCATGCCAGCATGGGCAACATGGACTGGCAGGTGTTGGGCTATCTGCTGATCGGCTCGCTGCCGGGCATTTATCTGGGCAGCCACCTGACTGGCCGCATCTCCGATGAAGTGTTACGCCCCTGCCTGGCAACGATGCTGGTGTTGATCGGCTACAAACTGGCGTTCTGATCTTTATTACCTTTTCAGTCCCGGCGCGGTCGTCGATCAAGCGATAAAAGTCCGGCGATGAGTTGCGCCCGGTCGGTTGCGCAATGAGCGCGCTGACCTAAGCTTTCATCCAGGCGAGACACACTTGCGGTGCGTCACCCGGAACAATCACCGCGATGCGCAATCATTAGAGCGTGGATATCAAAAGGAGATGCGCATGCTCAGGTCATTGACCCTGACTACCTTGCTGGCTTTCGCCTGCCCCTTGCTCGCCGCCGATGGCGACTCACCGCTGGACATGGATAAAGGCCGCTCGCGCCCGCTGATTGTCATCGCGCCGAGCACGGTCGACCCGGCGTGGTTGAGCCTGAAAAAATCCCTGGACCAACCCGAAAATCGCAAAGGCTTCACCGACCGAAGCATGGTCTTGTACACCGTGCTCAATCTGATGGGGCAGCGCGAAGGCAAGGACCTTGGCCCTCAAGACACGGCGGCCTTGATCCGCTCGCTGAAGTTGGGCGCTGGAGCAAAGACCAAGGTCATTCTGGTGGGCAAGGACGGCGAAAAGAAACTCGAGCAGTCGGATGACATCGACCTGCAGAAGATTTTCAGCACCATCGACGCCATGCCGATGGCGGAAAAGGAAGCCGCAATGGCGGCCCCTCCGCCGGCCGCCGAAGCAGCTCCGGCCCCGGCCAAGGGTGCCAACACCAAACCTGCAAAACCCGCCAAGCCACCGCAAATGCCCGACGATTAACACGGCCTCCAGCACTGCCTGTGCACAAAACTGCATCAGTCGCCGAGCCCCGATGCCGCCTGCAGCAGCTGCTACATGGCAACGCAGCCTCGCAGGTTCGGCAGCTGCTCCAAGGGCATGGTCCGGAGGCGAGTTATTGCGAGAGAGTCGTCAGTAATTGATGGGCGATTTTGATTCGCTCCGGGATGGGGAAGTTTTTGTTGGCAAGTATCGCGATGCCGATGTCTTTCGATGGCACGTACGCGACATAGGCGCCGAAGCCACCGGTGGAACCGGTCTTGTTGTACAGCGAATTTTGGGGTTGAAGCTGAGGCGGGTTCAGCCACTCGACCTGGTGTGCCTCCATCGCCATTGACGTCGAATTGCCGGCCAACAACCGCTCCAGCGTCACCGGGTACGGATAGATTTCCCAGCCCAGACCCTGAGTGATCTCCCCGACCTTGTAGTAACCCGTGTGCGTCGTGGCAATGGCCTGCTGCATCGACGCCTCGAGACCATTGGGTCGCAGGTTTGCCTGAACGTAGCGGATCAAATCCTCCGCGCTGGTTTTGATCCCGTACGCTTGTGAATCCAGCGCGCCTGGCCCGACCCGAACCGGCTTGCCGTCCTTGTTGTAGCCCTGCGCATATAAGCCCATCTGATCCGGCGGCACCGTGAGCCACGTGTGTTTCAAACCGAGCTTGGGCAGCACGGTTTTCATCATCACCTCATCGAACGGCGCACCCATGCGCTCGGCGGCCAGGTAACCGAACAGCCCCAGGCTCGGGTTCGAATACTGGCGATGAGTCCCCGCTGGGTAAACCGGCTGCCAGTGTTTGAAATAACCGAGCATTTTGTCTGGTGCGTCTGCTTCACCCGGAAATTGCAGCGGTAATCCGCCGGCAGAATAAGTGCCGAGCTGAAGCACACTGATGCCGTCGAAGGTACTGCCGCGCAGCGTCGGCAGAATTTGACTGGCTTTGTCCGACAGCGACAGTTTGCCAGTGGCCTGGGCGTAAGCGGCGAGGGTGGCGGTGTAGGTTTTGCTGAGCGAACCGATTTCGAACAGCGTGTACTGAGTCACCGGTTTCCCGGCTTCTATCGAAGTCACACCATAACTGAAGAAACGCGGCTGGCCGTTCACGGTGATTGCGACGACGAGGCCCGGGATCTGCTGTTGCCGCATCACCGGTTCGACAGCGGCGTTGACCAGGGTCTCGAAGCTATCGGCCGCGATGCAAGGACTTGCCGCGAGCAGTGGCACGAGCAAAGCGCAGCACGCCATTTTATTCAGTTTGTTGCCAGACATGATCAATCTCTTCCGCTGAGGTGCGGGCAAAATCTAAGCAGTCTGAAGGGGTTTGACAACCTTGCAAGCCAAGTCGGCTTTTTTCAGAGATTACCGCCCGCCCGAATGCTACGATCCCGTTAGCTCCGCTCTCGGATAATCGCCATGCAAGAAGATCTCGACGCGCCTGCCCGCAAGCGCACCCACAACCTGGCCCACGACCTGGTCGCCAAACTGACTCAGAGCATCCTGCTCGGCCAAATGCAGCCGGGTGACAAGCTGCCGTCGGAAAATACCATCGTTGTGGAACACGGGGTCAGCCGCACCGTGGTGCGTGAGGCGATCTCGAAGTTGCAGGCGTCCGGGCTGGTCGAAACCCGCCACGGCATCGGCACTTTTGTGATTGAGCGAGCGCCGGAGCAGGGGCTGCGCCTGAGTGTCGACACTGCGCTGGGTGTGCGCGGCATTCTGGAATTGCGCATGGGCCTGGAGACTCAGGCAGCGGCGTTGGCCGCCACGCGTCGCACTGTTCAGCAAGTGCAGCAAATGCGTGAAGCGCTGGACGATTATCAACGCCTGCTCGCCAATAACGACAGTTGCGTGGAGGCCGACAAGCGCTTCCATCTGTTGATAGCCGAAGCCACCGGCAACGTGTGCTTCAGCGAAATCATGCAGCATCTGGGCAACGCGATGATCCCGCGCACCCGGGTCAACGCGGTCGAGCGCGGCGCGGCGGACCTGACCAAGCTGGGACAGTTGGCCAATCTCGAACATGAGGCCATTCTCAATGCGATCAAGCGTCAGGACCCGGACGCCGCGCGCGCCGCAATGTGGTTACACCTGACTAACAGCCGTGACCGTTTTCTCGCCGACCGTGACTAACCGTTGGTCTACTCGGCCGCACCTTGCGCGCGGCGGCGCTTTCCAAACAGTACGGCCCAGAGTTGCTGGACCTCATCAATGAGGTGCGTCATGTCTAACGATTCGATGTTCCAGGGCGGAACGCCCAACACCGACCCTGCTGATCCCCTGTCCGAATCCGGCATGGATCACGATGCGCCTCCCGGCATGGATCCTTCAAAGGATCCGGCTGTCACCGAACGTCCGGATGACTGGAAAGATCCGACGGCCGACGAGGACATGCCGCCAGCAGATGAGCCATCGCCTTTATCTGACGACAGGCGCTAGGCGCTAAACAAAACCCGGCCAATGTGTCGGGTTTTTTAGGGGCGCCAGGTTGATCGCGTTATCGTTGTTCGCGGGCAAGTCGGATCGCTGCACCGCTTGCCGCAAGCGCTATCCGCCGCTCCAGATTCAACGCCAGTACACTCGCCAGCACCATCACCAAGCCAACCACCACCATCACTGTCGGCCGCTCGCCCAGGGCGAACGATGCAATGCCCATGGCAGTCGGCGGAATCAGGTACAACGTCATCGTCGCGCGGCTCAGGTCCACATGCGCCAACACATACGCCCAGGCCAGGTACGCCAGGGCGCTGGGAAAAATGCCCAGGCCGATCACCGCCAGTTGCACATCGAAATCCGCGCTGAGCACTTCGCTCCCCAGCCCCGGCAGATACACCAGCAGCAGGAGCGTGCCGAACCAGACCGTGTAACACACCAGCGTCAAACCGTCGTAACGTCGTGCATGGTGTTTTTGCAGCGCAAAGTAAAAACTCCAGGACACTGCCGCCAACAGAATCAGCCAACCTTGGGCGTCGATACGGCCGAACCCTCGATCACCTGCCACCACCGTGACGACGCCGAGCAAACCCAGCAGGACGCAGCCCCAGCGCCACGGGCTGATGCTGTCCTTGAATACAAAACGGGCCAGCAACGTGCTGAACAGCGGTGTCGATTGCGCCAGCACGCTGGATGCACCCGCGCTGACACTCTGCTGACCAACGTTCAGCGCCACGTGATGCAGGCTCACTGCAAAAAAACCGAGGACCATCAGCAGCGGTAAATCGCGCAGATTCGGCAATTGAACGCCCTTGATCATCGCGACCACGGCCATAAACGCCGAGGCCAGCAGGAACCGTAGCAACGCCAGATGCCCGGGTTCATACGCTTGCAACCCGATGTGAATCCCCGTGGGCGAATAAGCCCAGCACGCCACGACAAAAGCCATTGCCAGCATGATCTTTGCTGGTGAAACGGGGGCGATGTTTTCGGATTGCATGGTCGGTCACCTGAGGGCAGATGCACCGAGTATCAGAACGCAAACCGTTTGCCACAACTGACTTATACTGGCTTAACCGTTCACTTTTGGTGATGTATGGAGCTGGCGCAGATTCGCATGTTCAAGACCGTGGCCGACGTGGGCAGCATTGCTCGTGCAGCTGAGCTGTTGCATTGCGTGCCGTCGAATATCACCGCCCGGTTGAAGTCCCTGGAGGCGGAACTGGGTGTGGCGTTGTTCCTGCGCGAAGGCAGGGGATTGCGTATCAGTCCTGCGGGCCAGACGTTTCTGATCTATGCCTCGAAGATGCTGGCCCTGGCGGCGGAAGCCAAGCGCGCTCTGGACCCGTCAGCCGAACCCTGCGGCCCATTGCGCATCGGCGCCATCGAGTCGTCCGCTACCGGCCGCTTGCCGCGCTTGCTGGCCAAATTTCACCAGCGCTTTCCGGCAGTTGCCCTGGAGTTGACCACGGGTGCCTGGAGCCAACTGCTCGATGACACCCTCAACCATCGGCTCGATGGCGCGATTGTGGCGGTCGATGTCGAGCGCTCCCAACTCAGGCGCACGCAGATGTACCGCGAAGACCTGCTGTTGATTGCTTCGACATCCTTGGGCCCGATACGCGACGTCGCCGATTTGCAGGACAAAACCGTGTTCATGTGGCCTGTCGGTTGCCCGTATCGGGCGGCGCTGGAGCACTGGCTCTTACGGCAGGGGCAAGCGCTGCCGATCGTCAGCCTGGCCAGTTATGGCGCAATTGTCGGGTGCGTCAGTGCCGGCGCCGGCGTCGCGCTGGTGCCTAAAGGCGTGTTCGATCAATACGCCAGGGGCGCCGGTTGTGCCAGCTACGAATTTGCCGAGCTGACTGCCATCGACAACTTGTTTTACTGGCATGAAAACGCCGGGGTGCACCCGGCGCGAGAGGCGTTTGTGGCGATGTTGCGTGAGGAGTTTGCGTAATTGCTGCGCAAACTCGAAAGATTGCGGCTTCTCGAGCCGTGCCATCCGCAGAATTTATCGATCTGGATCTATGCTTGTACAAACGGATGGCACTTGCGCGAACCGTGGCGGACTAAGCATCAGGCCGCGCAACCGCGACCCTGCGCACTGACATGGATTGGACATGAACGAAAAGACATTACAGAACAAATCGCTGGTGATACTGCTGTTCCTGGTGACCCTCGCCTTCATCTGGATTCTGTTGCCATTTTACGGCGCCGTGTTCTGGGCCGTGATTCTGGGCATCGTCTTTGCGCCGATGCAGCGCCGGATGCAACTGAAGTTCGGCTGGCAACGCAACATTACCTCGCTGGTGACCCTGAGCATCTGTTTGGTGATCGCGATTCTGCCGGTGATTATCATCAGTGGATTGCTGGTTCAGGAGGGCGCCACTTTCTACAAAAACGTCGAAAGCGGCGAGCTGGACATCGCCGGCTATGTGGCGCAGTTCAAACAAAGCCTTCCCGTATATTTCCAGCATCAGCTGGATCGCTTCGGCATGGGAGAACTGAATGGGCTGCGCGAAAAAATCGTCAAAAGCGCAATGCAGGGTGGGCAAGTATTGGCCACTCAGGCGTTCAGTTTTGGGCAGGGCACGTTCGAGTTCATCATCAGTTTTTTCATCATGCTGTACTTGCTGTTCTTCTTCCTGCGTGACGGTCCCGAGCTGGCGCGCAAAGTGCGCGCCGCCGTTCCTTTGCAGGAACACCAGAAACGTCGTCTGCAGCTCAAGTTCAACCGGGTGGTGCGCGCAACGATCAAGGGCAACCTGTTGGTGGCAGTCACGCAGGGCGCGTTGGGCGGCTTTATTTTCTGGTTTCTCGACATCCCGAGCGCGTTGCTCTGGGCGGTGATGATGGCGTTTCTGTCACTGCTGCCGGCGGTGGGTGCGGGCATTGTCTGGGCACCCGTGGCCGTGTATTTCCTGCTGAGCGGGATGATCTGGCAGGGCACAGTGCTGGCCTTGTTTGGGGTATTCGTGATCGGCCTCGTGGACAACGTGCTGCGCCCGATCCTGGTAGGCAAGGACACCAAGATGCCGGACTACATGGTCCTGATTTCGACGCTGGGTGGCATGGCAGTGTTTGGGCTCAACGGTTTTGTCATCGGGCCGCTGATCGCCGCGCTGTTCTTGTCCAGCTGGGCGATCTTCAGCGAAACCAAGCCGCGGGTGCAGTTGCCTTCCTAAGCGCAGAACTGTCCCTGGCCGATGCGTTGCGACAAGGCCTGCGCGGCGGGCAAAGAAGTCAGCGGGCCACTGATCGGCTCGCCGTCCTGCATCAGGTACCAACAGGCGAGCAAGCCCAGCTCCCTGAGTTGGGCGGGGACGGCGCTGCCGATAACGGACATGATCTGAACCTGGGACATGGGTAACCTCCAATCAATCTATGGGGGCACTTTACGGATCCGGCGTGCGTACGAACAATCAACGCTTTCAATAGTCGTCATTGATGCCAGCGAGGTTTGACCGCCGCAGTCGGTCACTCGGCCGACAGCGGCGTGCCGAAATCTGCAGTGACACAAGCCGCGTGTGCGTGGGGCACGCTATACATTTTTTCGTATGGTTCTGAACCCGCTCAATTGCTCCTACACTGTGGCCACTGCGTGAAATCCTCGCGCCAAGGTCCGTCGCTGGAGTTGTTCGATGCTGTCACTGCTCACCGATCATCCATTGGTTTGCGCGCTGTTGCTGATCCTCATTGATCTGGGCCTCTGGCATTTGTTGAGTGCCAGCGGCAGTCAGTGGAAACTGGCGGTACGCCTGCTGATTTTCACGCTGTTCAGCATGGTGCTGTTCAATGAAGGCATGAACCCGCTGCAACCCGCGCCGTTTGCCGGCAATGTGCCGCTGCACCTGGCGGCCACCGGCTTGCAGATTGGCTGGTGGCTGTTCGGTGCGCGAACGCTGACGGTGCTGATCGGCGCCGTCATGATGCAGCGCGTCGGGCACACCGGGCGTTTGCTGCAGGATCTGCTCGGCGCGGTGATATTCCTGATCGCCGTCATCGCTGCGCTGGCCTACGTGCTGGAACTGCCGGTCAAAGGCGTGCTGGCCACGTCCGGGGCGCTTGCCATCATTGTCGGCCTGGCGTTGCAAAGCACCCTCAGCGACGTGTTTTCCGGCATCGTGCTGAACACCACCAAACCCTATCAACTGGATGACTGGATCTCCATCGACGGTATGGAAGGCCGGGTCACCGACATCGACTGGCGCGCCACGCGCCTGCAAACCGCCCAAGGCAGCATGGCGGTGATTCCCAACTCGCTGGCGGCCAAAGCGAAGATCATCAATTTCAGTCGACCGATCGACATCTTCGGCATTTCCATCAGTCTGCAACTAAGCCCCCATGTACGCCCGAGTACGGTGATCGAGGCGCTTGAACGGGCGATGCTGGGCTGTCGCCAGTTGTTGAGCAAACCGGCACCAAACGTCTCTTTGAAGAGCTCCAGCAGCAGCGGCGTGGAATATGAAATCAGCGGTTTTGTAGAATCGATGGACCAGAAACGTATGGTGCGCAATCAACTGTACGACCTTGCGTTTCGCCAGTTGCAGGCCTCGGGTGTGCCCTTGTTGTCCAGCGTCGAGTCGAACGCACCGGCCGGTTTATCGCGGCCAAGAGCGCTGCTGGACAGCTCAAGCATTTTCTCGAGCTTGAGCGAAGAAGAGAAAGAGGCGTTCTGCGCAAACATGACGCTGCAGACTTTCCGCGCCGGCGAAGTGATCCTGCCAGCCGGGGAGGTGAGCGATCACTTGCTGATCGTCGAATCCGGTGTGGTCTCGGTGGAATTGAACCGAGGCGGCGTCAAGTTCGAGTCCGGCCGCATGGGGCCGGGCGAAGTGATCGGCGAGGGCGGGATCTTGTCCAACACGTCGCTGCCGGCGGACTTTTCCGCCAAGACGTATTGCAGCGTGTACCGGCTGGAGAAGGACTATCTCAAACCGTACCTCGATGCACGGCAGGACATCGGCGACGCCATGAAAGCGCTGCTGGATTATCGCTTGAACAAGGCGCAGACCCTGACTCAGGAAACCCCGCAAGTTGCACAGAAGAGGGGGTTTTTACAGTGGCTGTGGCGGCGGGCTTAGAGGCGTCGGCGAATGGCCGCTGCGCGGTTCGCGAGCAAGCGTTGCCAAATGTCATTCGGAGCATCGAGATCACTGTCACCGGTGGCCTACCCAACTTCCGCACTATTGGCTATTTGCCTGCTGGGCCTGGGCGATTAACTTGGCTGCACACACTTTGTAGCCGGAGCCTGGCGTGAAACCTCGTATCGATTTCTACACCGCATCCCCCGACGCCCTGAAAGCCATGATCGCGCTGGAAAGCGCCGTGTCGATGTTGCCCCTGGAAAAAAACCTGATCGAACTGGTCAAGTTGCGTGCTTCGCAGATCAACGGCTGCGCGTTCTGCCTCGACATGCACACCGCCGATGCGCGTAAGGGTGGCGAGACTGAACGTCGCCTGTACACGTTGTCGGCCTGGCGTGAAACGCCATTCTTCACACCACGCGAACGTGCCGCGCTAACCTGGACCGAATCGCTGACGCTGCTGAGCCAGACGCACGTCCCGGATGAAGATTACGAGTTCGCCTCGGCGCAATTCACCCCCAAGGAAATGGTCGACCTGACCGTTGCCATCACCACCATCAACGCCTGGAATCGTTTGGCGGTGGGCTTTCGCAAAATGCCTGTTGCAGATCAATGAGCATCCGCTGACGGCGCGGCCGGTGGGTGCACCTTGCGCATCAAGGGCACCATCGCCGTGTCGATGTGAATACACCCCCCGATCATCAAAAACGCATCGACGCAGGTTTGTGTCTGAGCTTCGCTGTGTGGCGCCGGTCGTCGGAACGAGCGCATGACCATCGATAGACCTGTGCGGGAATGCATTGCCTCTCGTTAATAGGAAGCATTACTATTCACGCCCCTTTTGCGCAGCACGCCGCAATGACCCCCAAGTTGCCCCGAAGACACCGCTTTCTCGAGCATTACGAAGAGTTGGTTGGCACCTGGACCCGACGCCTGAGAAATCGTCAGCAGGCCGAAGATCTGGCCCACGACACCTTCGTGCGGGTGCTCGAGTCGGATTCGGCGGCGGTGCAGCAGCCCCGGGCCTACTTGCACCAGACCGCGCGCAATATCGCCGTGGATGGCTATCGGCGCGAAGATCGGCGGGGCGCAATGCAGCCGGAGGCGATCGATCACAGTGAGTCGTCGTCCGGCGACCCGGAGCATTTCATGCGAGCGATCCAGCTGGCTGATTCCATCGAGCGTGCACTGGCCGAACTGCCGGTCAACTGCCGCCAGGTATTCGTCTGGCAGAAGATCGAAGGGCTGACCCAGGCGGAAATCGCCGAGCGTTTGGGCCTGTCCAAGAACATGGTGGAAAAGTATATGATCCGCACCCTGCGGCATCTGCGCGATCGCCTGGAGGGTTTGCAGCCATGATCTTCAGCGCCTTTGCACCTCCAGCCCAACAGGAACTGCCATGACGGATATTCGCGACTGCGCGTGCGGGCCAACGGCGGTTCGCGATGAGGCGGCGCGCTGGTTCGTGCGTCTGCAGGAACCGGCCATCGATGTCGACGAGCGCCAGCGTTTCGAGCGCTGGCTGCAGGAGCACCCGCAACATGCCGACGAATTCCAGGTGCTGCAGCGGATGTGGGCAGCGGCGGATTTGTTACCGGCGGCGCGTCTGCAAGCCCTGTGCGAAACCCCGTCGGTGCGCAGTAAACGGCGCCCGCTGTGGCGTTATGCAGTGGCTGCCAGTGTGTTGGTGGTGGCGCTCGGTTTCGTATTGTTCAAGGGGACGAATTTCTCCGGGACGTACAGCGCAGATTATGCGACCGCGTTCGGTGAGCGGCGGCAAGTCACCCTGCCGGACGGCTCGGTGGTGGAGCTGAACAGTCGCAGTCGGCTTCAGGTGCGTTATGCAAAAGACCTGCGCAGCCTCGAACTGACGTCAGGCGAAGCGATGTTCAGCGTCGAGCACGACAGTCACCGGCCGTTTGTGGTTGAGGCGGGCAACGGCAGGATCACCGTGACCGGCACCCGTTTCGACGTACGCCGTGATGTTGGCGAAACCCGCGTCGTGGTGGAGCAGGGCACGGTCAAGGTGCAGGGGCGAGAGGCAGCGGTTGGCGAATTTGTCAGCCTCACCGCCGGCCTCGCCACGCGGGTCGATGGCCAGGGCAAAGTGACCGCAGCCTATGCGGTCAACCCTGCGGAACTGACCGCGTGGCGCAGCGGCAAACTGGTGTTCAACAACGCCAGCCTGCGCGAAGTGGCCGCGGAAGTGACACGTTATCGCGACAAACCGCTGACCGTCAGCGATGAAAAAGTGGCCAGTCTGCGCCTGACCAGCGTGTTCAAATCCGACAACACCGACGCGCTGCTGAAGGCCTTACCGAGCATTCTGCCGGTGGCCGTGCGCACGCTGGACGATGGCAGTCAGCAGATAATTGCAAAATAAATTCAGGTTTTTTTCGAGTTCATCGTCTTCTTGTCCAACTGCAACTGGTTTGCATTAACAGACGCACACTCTTGCGATCCACAGGACACCGTTCGACGTGAAAAAAACCTCCGCTAACAACAAGAAATCCGTGTGGCTGCCGCTGACCCTTGCGCTTGCGATCAACGTTGCACTGCCGCAGGCCTTTGCCGCTGACGCTATTCGCATTCCGGCCCAGTCGTTGGGTCAGGCGCTGAGCGAACTGGGTCAGCAAACCTCGCTGCAGGTCTTTTTCAGCCCGGAACTGGTGGCAGGAAAACAGGCGCCGGCGGTGGATGGAAACCTTTCGCCGGAACAGGCCCTGCGCGTATTGCTGCAGGGCAGCGGTCTTGAGTACCAGATCAACGAAGGCTCGGTGACCCTGACGCCGGCGCCGACTTCCGCAAGCACTGGTCCGCTGGAGCTGGGCGTGACCGACATCAAAGTGGTCGGCAACTGGCTCGGCGACGCGGACGCCGCCGTGGTGCAGAACCATCCCGGTGCACGCACGGTGATCCGCCGCGAAGCGATGGTCGAGCAGGGCGCGATGAACGTCGGCGATGTATTGCGTCGGGTGCCGGGCGTGCAGGTGCAGGAAGCCAACGGCACCGGCGGCAGCGACATCTCCCTGAACGTTGGTGTGCGCGGCCTGACCTCGCGTCTGTCGCCACGCTCCACGGTGCTGATCGACGGCGTGCCGGCTGCGTTCGCGCCGTACGGCCAGCCGCAGCTGTCAATGGCGCCGATTTCTTCCGGCAACCTCGACAGCATCGACGTGGTTCGCGGTGCCGGGTCCGTGCGCTATGGGCCGCAGAACGTCGGCGGGGTGATCAACTTCGTCACGCGGGCGATCCCGGAGCAGGCCACTGCAGAAATCGGCACGACCCTGGAGACCTCGCAACACGGCGGCTGGAAACACATCGACACGGCGTTCGTCGGCGGCACGGCGGACAACGGCATCGGCGTGGCGCTGCTGTATTCGGGGGTGAACGGCAACGGTTATCGCGAGCGCAACCATAGCAACGACATCGACGATGTGCTGCTCAAGACCCATTGGGCGCCCACCGATGTCGACGATTTCAGTCTGAATTTTCATTATTACGATGCCAGCGCCGACATGCCCGGCGGCCTCACTCAGGCGCAATACGACGCCGATCCATTTCAATCGGATCGCAACAACGACAACTTCAGTGGACGCCGCAAGGATGTCTCGTTCAAGTGGGCGCGGCAGATCGACGACCGCACTCAGGCCGAAGTGCTGACCTACTACTCCGACAGCTTCCGTGGCAGCAATATCGCCGCCCGCGATCAGCGCACCCTCGGCTCGTTCCCGCGCACTTACTACACCTTTGGCATCGAGCCGCGGGTCTCGCGTGTGTTCGACGTCGGGTCGACCACTCAGGAAGTCAGCGTCGGTTATCGTTACCTCAAGGAAGGCATGCACGAAGAGGCGAGCCGCCTGGCGC
>JALYPE010000196.1 GCA_030856525.1 Pseudomonadota bacterium
GATGTCAGCTGATAGTCCTCATTCGCGAGCAAGCCCGCTCCCACAGTAGTTTCAAGGCGTAGCGAATCAGCGGTACACGCCATCCTTCCCATGTCCGGCCATCGCGCGATTGCCGCGCACGCTGATCATCATTTTGATGTCGATCCAGTCGATTCCCTGAGCCTTCAGCTTTGGCAGTTCACGTTCCAGTACTGCCAGCGTCTGCGGATACGGATGCCCGATCATGACGGCCGAGCCTTGCTTGCGCGCCAGACTGATCGCCGTTTGCAGCTGAGTGAAAATCGCTTCTTCCGTGCGCTCGTCATCCAGAAACACGTCCCGCGAAATGCTCGCCAAGCCGATTTTCTGCGCCTCGGCTGCAGCGACCGTTTGCGCGCTGGTGCGGCTGTCGACAAAGACTTTGTGGCGACGCTGCAAATCGGCCATTAGCCACGCCATGGCCACCGGTTGCGCGGTCATGCGGCTGCCCATGTGATTATTGATGCCGGCGGTGTACGGCACGACCCTGAGCGCCGCATTCAGGCGCTTCTCGAGCTCTGCGACGGGCAGTTCCGGGTGCCAGGCGAACGGGCCCGTGGCCGGGTCCATCGGCATGTGGAGAATGACGATCTTGCCGGCGCGATGAGCCTCGCGAGCAACTTCGGTAGCGTGCGGGGTGTCCGGCATGATCGCCGCCGTGACCGGGCCGGGCAGGGCCAGCACGCGACGATCCCGAGGCAGGTTCTGCCCCAGGTCGTCGATGATCAAACTCAGATAGGCTTTTTGAGGGGCGGGCGATGCATGCGCAATACCCGCCAGACAGCACAGCAGACCGAGAACTAGCCGCAAGCGCATCTCAGCGGCCGGACGTGATGCTCAGCCCTTTGAGCAGGCTCAGGGCCTGGGCCAATTGGTAATCGTCGTCTTGCGGCATGGGCTTGGCCTTGCCACCGGAACCACTTGGCCTGTCGGCGCCGCCGTTGCCATTGCCCAGGTGACCTTGCAGATCGGCTTCCTTGAAGTATTCGCCGTCCTGCTCGCTAGTGATCTTGGCCTTGCGCACTTCGATGTCCGGGACGATGCCCTGCGCCTGAATCGAGCGACCGTTCGGCGTGTAATACAACGCCGTGGTGATCTTCAGCGCGCGTTCGTTGTTCAGCGGCAGCACGGTTTGTACCGAACCTTTGCCGAAACTGGTCGTGCCCATGACCACTGCACGTTTCTGGTCCTGCAAGGCGCCGGCGACGATTTCCGAAGCCGAGGCGCTGCCACCGTTGATCAGCGCGACCATCGGTACGGCTTCGCTTTCATCCTTGCCGGTGGCGGAGAAGCGCAGCTCGGAGTTGGCAATTCGGCCCTTGGTGTAAACGATCAGGCCCTTGGTGATGAAGTGGTCGACCACTTCCACCGCGGCTTGCAGCACGCCGCCCGGGTTGTTGCGCAGGTCGAGAATGATGCCGTTGAGTTTCTTGCCGTTGTCCTTGCGCAGTTTCGCCAGTGCCTTGGAGACTTCATCGCCGGTCTTGACCTGGAATTGGGTGATACGAATGTAGCCGTAGCCCGACTCCAGCAACTGCGCCTTGACGCTTTTCACTTGAATGATCGCGCGGGCCAGGGTCACGTCGAACGGCGTGCCGCCGTCGCGGACCAGCGTCAGGGTGATTTTCTCACCGATCTTGCCGCGCATCTTGTCCACGGCTTCGGTCATGCTCTGGCCGCGCGTTGGCTGGCCGTTGATCTTGACGATGAAATCGCCGGCCTGAATACCAGCCTTGGACGCAGGGGTGTCATCGATGGGCGAAACCACCTTGATAAAGCCGTCTTCGGCGCCGACTTCGATACCGAGGCCGCCGAATTCGCCGCTGGTGCTTTCCTGCAGCTCGGCGAAATCCTCCGGCCCCAGGTAAGCGGAGTGCGGGTCGAGGTTGCTGAGCATGCCTTTGATCGCATTCTCCAGCAGCGTCTTGTCGTCAACAGGCTCGACGTAAGCCGCCTTGATCCGATCCATGACCTCGGCAAAAGTGCGCAACTCTTCCAGCGGCAACGGCGCTTTGGTGGTTGCAGCAGTGCCCGCTGGCGCGATTGCCGGAGCCGGAGCCGGTTGGGCAGCGAACGCCAGAGGCGCGCCGATCACCAGGGCGATCGTCAGGGCCAGCGAGGTAAGGCGGGACAAATGCAGCATGTCGAACGAACTCCTGAATTAGGTAACGTGCTTATCCTTGCGCACGACACCATTGCGCCGGATCACTCGGGTGACCCTGCTGACGAATAGCGAAATACAGCGCTGGCGTGTCCTGGCCGCCACTGCTACCCACAGTGGAGATGGACTCGCCGGCTTTAACCACGTCACCCGCAGACTTGAGCAGCGTCTGGTTGTGGCCGTAAAGACTCAAAAAACCGTTGCCGTGGTCGAGAATCACCAGCAGCCCGGCGCCGCGCAACCAATCGGCAAACACCACGCGACCGCCGTGCACGGCGTGAACCTGGCTACCTGCGGAGGCGCTGATCATCACGCCGTCCCATTTGGTGCGGACATCGTCGCCACGGGATTCGCCGAAACGTGCAAGCAATCGACCATCAACCGGCCACGGAAGTTTGCCCCGGCTTGAAGCAAATGGGCCACCGAAGGTTTCGCCCGAGCTGGAAACCAGCGCTCCGGTGGTAGATTTGACGGGTTTGCGTGGGGCGTCAGTGGCATCAGCATCTGCTGCAGCCTGGGCCTCACGTAAACGCTTTTTTTCGGCTTCCTGCTGGGCGATCAGCGCTTTTTGCCGCGCCTCTTCTGCCTCACGAGCCTGACGCGCCAGGGTTTCTTCGATGGTTTTGAGGACTTTGGACAAGTCTGCCTGGTCCTGCTCGCGGGCAGCCAGCTTCTGGTCGCGGGCTTTTACGTCGACATTGAGCTTGGCCAGTACCAGCTGGCGTTCCTTGCGGACCTTGTCGAGTTCTTCTCGCTGGCTGTCGAGGCTGCTTTTCTGCACCAGCAACTGCGCCTGTTGCAGGGCGATGTCTTTTTCGACATTGGCCAGCTGGCGCAGGGTTTCGTTGAAATTCTTCAGCTGCTCCAGGCGGGCCTGGCTCAGGTAGTCGTAGTAGGTGAGGGTGCGGGCGAATTTTTCCGGGTTTTGCTGGTTGAGCAGCAACTTCAGGTATTCCTGACGACCGTTCTGATAGGCCGCGCGGGCCTGAATGGCGATCAGTCGCTGCTGTTCAATGCGCGCGCTCTGGAGTTTTTTTTTCTCGGTATCGAGTCGATTCAGCTCGGATTCGCTTTTGTTCAGCTCTTTCTGCAGGGCTTCGACCTGCTTCTCGAGCTTGCCCATCTCGGTTTCGGTGCCCTTGAGGTCCTTTTGCACACCGGATTTTTCTTCCTGCAGCTTGCCCAGCAGTTTTTTCAGCTCGGCAATGTCCTGACGCGTGGCGTCCAACTGTTGTTGGGTTTGCGCGCGCTCGTCGGCGAAGGCCGGTTGGAGCAGGCAGGTCAGGGCAAAGGCAATCAGGACGCGGAGCATAGAGGCGGGCGACACCAGGGAAAGGGACGGCCTAGTATGCCCGCCCCACGCTGCAAAAAAACGCCCAATTCAGGCTGGCGGGCAAGTTAGGTGCCGAGTGGCGGGGGTGTGGCTAAAAGCCACCTTCAAAAACGCCACTTACCCATGTGGGAGCGGGCTTGCCCGCGATTGCGCTGTGTCGGTCATAGCAATGT
>JALYPE010000205.1 GCA_030856525.1 Pseudomonadota bacterium
ATGTACACCGTCAGCCCGATTTCCGCACCGCAGCATGCTGCGGGTTAAACGTAAGCACGGCGAGCAGAACGAACACCACTGTCAGCACCGCACACACCGCCAGCGCCAGCGGATTGAAGCGTTCATACAAGGCAAACCGCACCAGCTCCACCGCGTGGGTAAAGGGATTCAACGCGCATAACCAGTACAGCCATTCACTGGATTCGCGCATCTTCCACAGCGGGTACAGCGCCGACGAGAGAAAAAACATCGGGAAGATCACGAAATTCATTACACCGGCGAAGTTCTCCAGCTGGCGAATCGCGTTGGACAACAACAGACCCAACGCACTCAGCATCAACGCCACCAGCAACAGCGCCGGCAAGGCGACCAGCAGCCCCATGGTCGGTGGTTGCACACCGAACACCCAGGCAATCGCCAGAAAGGCATACACCTGCAACAACGAAATCAGCGACGTGGCCGACAGTTTGCTGCACAGCAGAAAGGTGCGCGGCAGCGGACTGGTGAGCAGCACGCGCATGCTGCCCATTTCCCGGTCATAGACCATCGACAGCGACCCCTGCATGCCGTTGAACAGCAGGATCATGCAGGCCAGCCCGGGCACGATATACACCTCGTACGGGATGTAAGTGTCGTAAGGCGCAATGATCGCGATGCCCAGTGCCGCGCGGAAACCGGCGGCAAACACCAGCAGCCACAACAGCGGCCGCACCAGTGCGCTGAGAAACCGCGTGCGCTGCAATACAAATCGCAGCCATTCGCGCAGGACGATGCCACTGAAACATTGCCAGTAAACGTTCATCGCGCTGCTCCAGTAGTGGTCAACCGTGTGAAGGCAGCGCCGAGGTCGCCGCCATGTTCCAGGCTCAGCACATTCGCCGGTCCGCTCGCTACCAATCGGCCTTGATGAAGAATCAGCAAGTCATCGCTGGGCTGTACTTCGTCAAGCAAATGAGTGGTCCAGAGCACGCTGATGCCATGCTCGCGACACAGCGCGCGCAGGTGTTGGTTGAGGGCCAGGCGGCTGGCCGGGTCGAGGCCGACGCTGGCCTCGTCAAGCAGCAACAGGCGCGGCTCATGCAACAAGGCTCGAGCGATTTCGACTCGACGTCGGTGACCGCCGTTGAGTTCGCGAACGCGCTCGCGGCGGCGCTCGGTGAGGGTCTGGCGGGCCAGTTCGGCATCGACCCGAATAGCGCTCTGGCGACGAGACATGCCATGCAGCGCAGCGTGATAGCGCAGGTTTTGCTCGACACTGAGGTCAAGGTCCAGCGTGCTTTGCTGAAACACCACGCCCAATTGTTCAAGCGCCGGCCGCGCCGCCTGGCGCAATGAACAGCCGCCGACCCGGATATCGCCGCGTTGCAAATCGTACAGCCGGGTCAGCAGAGCGATCAGCGTCGACTTGCCTGCGCCGTTGGGACCCAGCAGCGCGGCAAAACGACCCGGCGCCAGGCTGAAATTAACTTGGCGCAGAGCTTCCCGCGCACCGTAGGCGAAACTCAGATCGCTGACTTCCAGCGCGTTCATGGTGTGACCACCACGCCCCACGGATAGCGTCCGACCTTCACCGATTTGGTCACCTTGAGGCTCTCGACATCAATCACCGACACATCGCCACTGACGCCATTGGTGGCGAGCAACTGTTTTTGATCCGGTGTGAATGCCATCTGCCAGACCCTTCGGCCCACTAACAGGTAATCGAGAATTTCATGGGTTTTGGCGTCAATCACTGCGACATGATTGGCCGGGCCGAGTGCGACGAACGCGTACTTGCCGTCGGCCGTCAACTTGACCCCGACGGGTTGCACTTTGTCCGGGTGCACGCCCTTGATCTGGAAGGTCAGGGTTTTCAGGATCTGCCGGCTTGCGACATCGAGAATGGTCACCGTGCCGCCGATCTCGGCGGAAGCCCAGAGCTGTGAGCCATCAGGTGCAAACTCGACGAACCGTGGCCGCTGATCCACCAGAGTGCTGTCGGCCAGGGTCTGGGTGCTGGTGTCGATCCAGTGCAGCATGTTGGTGGTTTCGCTGGTGTTAACCGCCCATTTGCCATCGGGACTGACAGCCATGCCTTCGGGTTCTACACCGACGCTGATCTGGCTCAGCACCTTCGAAGTTTCGGTGTCGATCACCGTCACCAGCGCATCGTCCTCGTTAGAAACGTACAGCCAGCGATTGTTGGGATGCAGGGCGAACTGCTCAGGGTCTTTGCCCGATGGCAGTTCCTTGATGATCTTGCGCGTGGCGACATCCATCACCTGCACCCGGTCCGAGTCGCTGGCGCAGATGTACAGCAACGTGTTGTCGTGGGACAGCAACAGGCCGCGCGGCCGCTGGCCGACGGGCAAGGTGTCGGTGACCTGCAACGTCTGCATGTCGATCAGGCTCAGGCTGTTGTCTTTTTCATTGGAGACCCAGGCGGTGCTGGCCGCGACGTGCCCGGCAGCGAGCAACAGGGCGCATGAAAGCAGGGTGCGACGCATGGCAGATTCCTTATTGTTGTGGTGTCGAGTCGGTGAAGCGGCACGTGACCTCCGGCTTGTCGTAGCCGAGGCTGTCCATTTCATTGAAGGGGTGCAAAAAGCCGTCTTGCGGCGAAGTACTGACCAGCGCACGCGGCTGCACGAGAGCTATTGGCTGACGCAGCTGGCCGTTCCACGGGCGATAGCTGAGCTTGCGACCCTTGAAACCATCCAGTGGCAACTGATCGCTGAGTTGCAGGGCGCGGACCTTGCGCGGATCGGCCTCACGCAGTTTGCTGACGGCACTGGCGATGCTGCGCACGGCCATCCACGCGGCAAAATCACGGTCGTTCATCCAGCGTCCGGCCAGGGTTTCGAAACGCTTCTGCAGTTGAGCGGCGCCGTAGGTTTCAATCGTTTTGTGCCAGCCCACCGGGGTCAGGCCCTGAGTGCCGGCGACCGGGCGCGGATACCAGGTCTGGTAGGGCACGTATTCGCCGAAGTCGCCGCGTTCATCGGCCACCAACACCACGTCATATTCTGCCGTCTGAGTAAATAGCGGCATTTCGGCCTGAGCGCTGCGGCGTTGGTCGTTATCGAAGCTCCAGGCTTTTTCCACGACCAGTTTCACGCCAAAACGTTTAGCCGCGCGGCGCAGGGCGGCGGCGTAGGCCTGGTCGTCGGCGGTCGGGCCGACGATCAGCAGCGCGCGTTGCCATTTGCGCACCACCAGAAATTGCGCCAGCGCATCGGCGAGCATCGCGCGGCTCGGCAGCGTGTGCAGCACGTTTGCCAGGCAATCGCTGGTGCGCAGATTGTCATCCGGGCTGCCCGCATTGATCAGCAGGCTGTCGGGCAGTGCAGCACTGAGTTGGCGCAAGCTTGCGCCCGGTGCGTTCACCACGAACAACCGCACACCTTGTGCATGCTGCGCCGACGCGGCATCAAGCAAGGACTGTGCACTGACAGCGCTGACGCTGCTGAGGCTGTAGCTATGGTTGAGGAAACGCCCGGTGCTGTTGCTGTCGGTGATCGCCAGTTCGGCGCCGCGCAATCCTGCATCCTCGGGCTCGGCAATCACGTTGGACAGCAACGGCCCCGGGTCTGGTCGATAGCCGAGATAGCCTATCTGGATCTCCAGTAGCGGTTGCGCCGCCAGGCTGTGGGTCTCCAGCCCGACGGCGTAACTGGTCGCCAACAGGAGGATCCGGGCGTAACGGGCAAGCTGGCGCATAGGGCACTCCCTTACAGG
>JALYPE010000207.1 GCA_030856525.1 Pseudomonadota bacterium
TTTTACGCCAGCGCCGAGGCCGGCATGGCTTCACTCAGCGGGCGTTCGGCGTGGGCGGTTGCCACTGCCGGCGGTGTGTATCGCGAGATCGGTGTCAAGGTCGACGCCGCTGGCGCGCGGGCGTGGGACGTGCGGGTTTCGACCTCGAAGCTGGATAAATTGCGCCTGATCAGTCTGGCTGCCTGGCGCGCCGCTACTCGCCACGCGAAGCAGTGGCCGCCGCGTCCGACGACGTTGTGGCAACGCCCTCGTCACCCTTGTGAAGCGGCCCCGCGTGCAACTTGCGCAGTTGTGCACGCAGGCGGGCAGTAGACGGCGCGAAGAGAAAACCGAAGGACACGCAGCGGTCTTTTCCAGACACCGCGTGGTGCATCAGATGCGCCTGATAAAGACGCTTGAGGTAGCCGGAGCGCGGTACGAATGTCAACGGCCAGCGCTTGTGAACCAGGCCGTCGTGTGCAAGGAAATACAGAAAACCGTAGGCCGTCATGCCCGCACCGATCCATTCCAACGGGTGCAGCCCTTGCGTGCCCAGCGCAATCAGCACAATGGCAAACGCTGCGAACACCACTGCGTACAGATCGTTTTTCTCGAACCAGCCGGTTCTGGGTTCGTGGTGGGAGCGGTGCCAGCCCCAGCCGAAGCCGTGCATCACGTATTTATGGGCAAAAAAAGCGAACACTTCCATGCCGATCAGCGTGGTGAAGAAAACCAGTGCGTTGAACATCATTGCGGCCACTCGATCGAAGTCTCTCGCTTGGACTCTACAGGATGCGCGATCGTTCTGAGCAAATGCGCGTTGCGATAGTGAGGCTGTCCGTCTAATATACGTTTCATAGTCGTTTCGTATAGGTGTGTGTGATGGGCATCGTCAAAATTTCCGAAGCAATGCACGACAATCTGCGCATCGCCGGCAACGCGCTAAGCCGTTCGATCAACGCTCAGGCCGAGCACTGGATGCGTATCGGCATGCTCGCCGAGCTGCATCCGGAACTCAATCACAATGAGATCAGCCGACTGCTGATTCGCACCGAGCTGGCAGGCGGCCTGGATGTGACGCAGCTGTGCGATGCCAGCGCGCTCCCGGCCAACAACGCTGCCCGTGCAACAACGGGGGTAGGGGCATGAAGACGAACGTCGTCATTCACAATGCCGCAGAAATCGCCCAATCCCGCGCTGCCGCCACCCTGGCCGCTGAAGTGCTGGCGATGATCACGCCTCACGTCAAACCGGGCATCAGCACCAATCAACTGGACGCGCTGTGCCGCCAGTACATCGTCGACGTGCAGAAAGCCATCCCGGGCAACATCGGTTACCACGGCTATCCAAAAACCATTTGCGCCTCGGTCAACGAAATAGTCTGCCACGGCATTCCCTCAGATGAGCCGTTGAAGGATGGCGACATCCTCAACATCGACATCGCTGTGCTCAAGGATGGCTGGTATGGCGACACGAGCCGGATGTACCGGGTGGGCGAAGTAAGTGCCGAGGCACAGCGACTGATCGACACCACTTATGAAGCCATGTGGGCGGGCATCCGTGTCGTGCGTCCCGGCGCGACGCTGGGCGATATTGGTCACGCGATCCTGCAAGTCGCCGAGAACGCCGGTTTCAGCGTCGTGCGCGAATATTGCGGTCACGGCATCGGCAAGGTGTATCACGATGAACCGCAGATTCTCCATTACGGTTACCCGGGGCAGGGCCTGAAGCTGAAGAAAGGCATGATCTTCACCATCGAGCCGATGTTGAACGCCGGTAAGCGTCATGTGAAAACCCTGGGCGATCGCTGGACAGTGGTGACCAAGGATCAATCCCTTTCCGCGCAGTGGGAGCACATGATCGCGGTGACGGACGATGGTTTCGACGTGCTCACGCAGTGGCCTGACGTCGCCGTTCATGAGCAACCTGCCATCGAAGCTGCAGTGCCTTAGACCGAGTGCCGACACCTCAACGCTCGAGTAAAAAATCCCGTCAACACGGGATTTTTTTTGACCATCAGACCACGACGGGTTTCGCCGTTTTAGCGTCGCCTGCGGGAATATCGTGCAGGGAAATTCGTGAGGTTTCCGGCAGTGCCAGTCCACCGGCCAGCGCCATCAACGCCACGGCCATCAAATAAAACGCTGGCGAGAGATTACTGCCGGTGGCGCTGATCAACCACGTTGCTACGAGCGGCGCAGTGCCGCCAAACAGGGTGTACGCCATGTTGTAGGTGATCGCCGACGCGGTGTACCGCGTACGGGTGGGAAAGGTCTCCGAGAGCAGGGCGGCGGTAACCACGCCACATAGCACCGCGCCAATCGCCAGCAGCATGACGCCGACAATGGACGCTGCGAAAGAGCCGGAACTGGCCATCAGAAACGATGGATACACGGCGACAATCAGCAGCGCGCACGCCGTCATGACGGTCATCCGC
>JALYPE010000250.1 GCA_030856525.1 Pseudomonadota bacterium
TCGCGGGTAATGCCGGCGTTGTGCACCACGATATCAACGCCATCGGGCAAGTCTTCGATCAACTGCGCTGCCGCGTCTTCGGCGCAAATGTCCAGGACGATGCTGCGCGCGCCGAGGCGTGCGGCGAGGCCTTCCAGATCGTTTTTGGCCTGCGGGACGTCCAGCAGAATAACGTCGGCACCATCGCGGGCCAGCGTTTCGGCGATGGAGGCGCCAATCCCGCGTGCGGCGCCCGTGACCAATGCCTTGCGCCCGGACAACGGCCGAGTCCAGTCGGTAACCGGAGTGTCACAGGCATTCACCCGGACCACTTGCCCGGAGACGAAGGCGCTCTTGGGCGAAAGAAAAAATCGCAGCGGGCCTTCCAGTTGATCTTCGGCACCTTCACCCACCTGGATCAGTTGCAGAGTCCCGCCGCCGCGTAATTCCTTGGCCAGCGAGCGGCTGAAGCCTTCCAGCGCGCGTTGGGCGCTGGCGGCGAACGGGTCGCTGACGGTTTGCGGGTCGCGTCCGAGAATCACCAGGTGTGCGTTGTGATCAAGGTTTTTTATCAACGGTTGAAAGAACTCGCGCAGCTGTTTTAGCGCGTCGGTCTGGTTCAATTCGCTGGCATCGAATACCACGGCTTTCAGCTTGGGGCCGTGGCCGGGAATCCATGCCGTGGCTTTTTCAGGTGCAGGTTCGGTGCCGTAGCTGAAAATCGCGTCAGTCAGGCGATTGGCGAAAGCGCTGACTTTTTCCGCCAGCGCACCGCCGCCAATCAGCAGCGCGCCTTCGACAGGGCGCAGCCGGCCCGCTTGCCAGCGCTCCAGTCGGACGGGCGTCGGCAGACCAAGAGCACCGACCATACGTTGGCCGAGGGACGAGTTGGCGAAGTCGATATAACGGTCAGACATGGAACGCGCTCCAGCAGCTGGGGTTCAAAGTGTGGACCACGAATGGCAATCAGTCGTTCGATTTACGAATTAAGCCTAGGCTTGGGCATTGCATATTGATTCGGACCGGGCTTAGCAGCATCTGCAGGGAACTGCGGTATTTGTGGGAGCGACTTTGTGGCGAGGGGATTTATCCCCGTTGGGGGGCGAAGCCGCCCTGAAATTCTACGACTGCTGCACAGTCCGACGGGGATAAATCCCCTCGCCACAGGCCAGCCCCACCGCGTTGATATTTTAATTTTTATCAGGAGCTTTTTCCCATGACTCAGCTGCGTCGCGTCGCAATCATCGGTGGCAACCGGATTCCCTTCGCCCGCTCCAACGGGCCATACGCTACTGCCAGCAACCAGGTGATGCTCACGGCCGCGCTCGAAGGCCTGATCGAGCGGTTCAACCTTCACGGTGAACGCATGGGCGAAGTCGCGGCGGGTGCCGTGCTCAAACATTCCCACGATTTCAACCTGACCCGTGAATGCGTGCTCGGCTCGCGGCTGTCGCCAACCACGCCGGCCTACGACATTCAGCAAGCGTGCGGCACCGGCCTTGAAGCCGCGTTACTGGTGGCGAACAAAATCGCTCTTGGCCAGATCGACTGCGGCATCGCTGGTGGCGTCGACACCACATCCGATGCGCCGATCGGGATCAACGAAGGTCTGCGCAAAATTCTCCTGCAGGCCAACCGAGGCAAAACCACCGCCGACAAACTGAAAACGTTTCTGCAACTGCGCCCAGGCCATCTCATCCCGCAATTCCCGCGCAACGGCGAACCGCGCACGGGGCTGTCCATGGGTGAACATTGCGAATTGATGGCGCAGACCTGGAGTATCCCTCGCGAGGAGCAGGATCAGCTCGCCCTCGAAAGCCATCAGAAAATGGCCGCGTCCTACACCGAAGGTTGGCATAACGACCTGATGACGCCGTTCCTTGGCCTTACCCGCGACAACAATCTGCGCCCTGACCTGACGCTGGAGAAGCTCGCTTCACTGAAACCGGCCTTCGAGAAAAGCGCCAAGGGGACGTTGACGGCCGGCAATTCGACGCCGCTCACCGATGGCGCCTCACTGGTGCTGCTCGGCAGCGAGGAATGGGCGAAGGCGCGCGGCTTGCCAATCCTCGCGTATCTACGCGATGGCGAGGCGGCAGCGGTGGATTTCGTCAACGGCGCGGAAGGTCTGTTGATGGCGCCGGTGTATGCGGTTCCGCGTTTGCTGGCGCGCAATGATCTGACGCTGCAGGACTTTGATTATTACGAAATCCACGAGGCATTCGCCGCGCAGGTACTGTGCACGCTCAAGGCCTGGGAAGATCCCGAATACTGCAAAACCAGACTGGGTCTGGATGCGCCACTGGGTTCCATCGACCGCACGCGGCTTAATGTCAAAGGCAGTTCACTGGCGGCTGGACATCCATTTGCCGCCACGGGCGGGCGCATCGTCGCGAGCCTGGCGAAACTGCTCGACACTGCCGGCAAGGGCCGTGGCCTGATTTCTATCTGTGCGGCGGGCGGGCAGGGCGTCACCGCCATCATCGAACGCTGATTTCATCGAGCGAACGTTATCCCTGTGGGAGCGGGCTTGCTCGCGAAAGCGGTATGTCAGACAAACAAATGTCGACTGACCTACCGCCTTCGCGAGCAAGTCGGATCGCCGCACCGTCGCTCCCACAGGGGCTCGGCGGTGTTGAACGGATCAGCGACATACCTTAACGTCGCCTCATCAGTCACTTCGCGACACTGGGCCAGTTCATGCCGACTAACGGACAACTTTCTCGTGAACGGGCAATTCCCGCCCTGACTGCCCTGCCGCGTCCGCTTTACGCCCGTGCCGAAAGCCTGAACGCCGGCTCCTGGACGCCGCCGCACCGGCACGACTGGGTGCAATTTTCCTATGCCATCAGCGGCGTTCTTGGCGTGCATACCGCCGAGGGCAGTTTTTTTGCGCCGCCGCAGTGGGGCATCTGGATCCCCGCCGACCTTGAGCACCAGGTCGTCACGTCGATGCGCGCGGAGATGCGCAGCCTTTACGTGCGTCGCGAAGATTGCCAATGGGCCGATGGGCGCTGTCGGGTACTGGAGGTAACGCCGCTGGCGCGAGAATTGATCAAGCGCTTTTGCCTGCTGCCGGTGGAGTATCCCCAGGGCGACAGTGCAGAAGCGCGTCTGGTCAGTGTGCTGCTGGATCAATTGGCGAGTCTGCCGGAAGTTGGGTTCTCGCTACCGTTGCCGCGCCATCGGCGTTTGCTTGAATTGTGTAACGAGCTGATCGAAAACCCAGAGCAGCACGTGACGCTACAGGACTGGGCAACCTGCCTGGGCACCTCGGAGAAAACCTTGATGCGGCTGTTCCAGCGCGAGACCGGGTTGAGTTTTCGCGGGTGGCGCCAGCGGATGCGCTTGCTGTCGTCGTTGAATGTGCTGGAGGCCGGTGAGAGTGTGACCAACGCGGCGCTGGCTTGTGGTTATGACTCGACGTCGGCGTTCATTGCAGCGTTCAGAGGGTTGTTCGGGTTTACGCCGGGGGAATTGTTTCGACAGTGAGGATGTTTTCGCGGGCAAAGCGGATGGCTACCCGCTCGCACGGTATAAATCCGGCCAATGAACAGGCTAAGTTAACTCCCACATTTGGAATGCGGACACATTTAACAGCCAGGTCGGCTATCAGGCCGCCTCGGCGGCTGTG